>SHUM01000044.1 GCA_009691245.1 Acidobacteriota bacterium
GATCTTCACCAGCGCGAAATAATTCTCGCCCTCCTTGGGCTGCCGCACCTGCCCCGAGATGGTGTCCCCCGTGCGCAGATCAAACCGCCGTATCTGCGACGGCGAAACGTAGATGTCATCGGGGGATGGAAGGTAGTTGTAATCCGGCGAGCGCAGAAAGCCAAAGCCCTCAGGCAGTGCTTCCAGCACGCCCTCGGCGAAGATGAGGCCTTCCTTCTCGGCCTGCGCCTGTAGAATCTTGAAAATCAGGTCGGCCTTGCGCATCCCGGTCGCGCCGGGAATTTCGAGCGTGCGCGCCACCCGCGTCAGCTCGGCGATGTTCTTCTCTTTCAAATCGGCGATGGTCATAAGTAATTGGTGAGTGTCCTTTGGCAACTAAGTGTTAATTAAATGGTGTCGAGGAAGGACCAGTGCGTGGCGACACAGCGCGCGGCGCGCTTCGTCTCTTCCTATATTGAATGGATGGATTGCTTTTTAATTTAGGGAGTCGGCTCAGACTTGTAAACGGGTATCAAATCGCTTGGCGCCACCGGGAGAACAGTCCTCACAGGTTCGGCCGACTGGTAGTTCTATGAACCAGCACAATTGAAGAAGTAGTTTATCTGCTCGGAAAAACTCTCCGGCCCTCCCGCCGGTCGCGCTTCCAAAATTTGTTCAGGGAGTTCTGAAGAATGCCTGACGCCTCAAATCGGGGTTGCCAGAACTTGAGCAGCCTGCCACGCCATTGCTTCCCTGCTTCAGCACTCATAGATAACCACTGACCGCTACGGCTTGTCAAGCAGGAAAATTCGGTGGGCAGGCAGAAAAATCCACGGGACAGGAATCCTTGAATCTTGGCGAGTCGCCTCACTGTCCTTGCAGCTCCTTGGGTTACTGGCGCGCGGGAATCTTCGGCGGAGGATAAAGCTGGCGGATGCGCTTGAGGTCCAACTCCGAAAGTCCCAGATGCAGCGCAATATCCTCGCGCTTCTGAAGTTGCCGACGATACCTCTGAAAATAATTCAGGATGTCTCCTTCGTAACCAAAGGAAAACATGATGTCCTCATAGTTGGCCGTATGGTCCAGCCCAAGAGCGTGGCCAAATTCGTGCAGGCAGGTAAGATATACAATCGTGTCCCGAAAGAGGGAGTCCGCCCGGGCGCGGGCGTCGAGTTCCTTCCCCAGGCCCGCAATCTCCGGTCTCACGAACACCTCAGCCCCCCTACGGCCCTCCACCATGATCGGACGCATCTCTCCATAGAGACTGTTTGGAGCGGAGACCCAGCGAAGGCGCAACAACGCATCCTTCTCCTCCACAAATCGAAACGCCAGTATCCCACCAGTAGCCTTTGCCCATGCCTCCAGCGCACGTTCCGCCAAATCACGGTCACCGGGCCGATTGCCGGGTCCTTCCTGCGAGATGAAAGTAGGAATCGGTCGATCCGCGTCCAATGGGCGCAGGAGAGGAGTTTCAATCTGTGCGTGGACCAGCAGGACAGCAAGAGGCAGAACTGCAACGGATCCAACCGCTAGCCACCGGCGCACGGACGAGAGATGAGATGTCATTTCAGGGGGCATAATATCATACGCTCAGGGGGCATAATATCGAACGAGAACGATTGTAACAACCGAGCTACGCCAATGACTACTCCTCCGACTTGGCTACGGATTCGGCAACCCAGCTCAGGTAGTTCTCCGCCCCGTCGATGATGGGCAGTGCGATTACTTCCGGCACGGAGTAAGTGTGCAGTTTTTCGACGCAGGCGCGCAGCGCGTCGAACTCTCCGCGCGTAGTCTTGATTACCATCAGGCACTCGCGATCCTCGGCGATTTTGCCTTGCCAGCGATAGAGCGAGCGTATCGGCGTGATCAAATTGGCGCACGCGGCCAGCCGCTGATCGAGCAGCGCCCGGGCAATTCGCTTCGCTTGCCGCACACCGTTGGTGGTAACCAGCACGACAATCTTGTCCGTCATGGATCAAATCCCTTATAGTTGATTTTCGCGCGCAATGGAGCCTTCGGAGAAGTTCACATTTGCGGCGGATGGACAACTACACACTTTCACGGTTTCATCGACATACTACAATCGGATCAGCACCGGACCGCGCCACTGAGAACCTTTATGACCCCCATCAAGTTTGGCACCTCGGGCTGGCGAGCCATCATCGCCGAAGACTTCACATTTTCCAACGTGCAAAGAGCGGTGGACGGCATCGCCGAGTACGTCCTGTCGGTAAAATCCAAACAGCCCACAATACTGGTCGGATACGACACGCGTTTTCTTTCCGATCAGTTTGCCGCCGCCACCGCCGAGCGCATGGCGGCCCATGGCATTCGCGCGCTGCTCTCCGATAAGCCCGTGCCTACACCGGCGCTGGCCTTCGCCATTCTTCAGAGCCAAGCCGATGGCGGCATAAACTTCACCGCTTCGCACAATCCAGCCGAGTATAACGGAATCAAGTTCTCCACCGCCAACGGCGCGCCCGCCCTGCCGGAGGTCACGCGCAAGATCGAAGAGAATATCGCCCACGCCGACCGCGCGCCCGTTGCGCCACGTTCACAAGCAAGTCCCGCGGCGGTCGAGCGCGTGGATTTCGCCGCCGCCTATCTCACCGACCTGGCGCGCAAGGTGGACATCGACGCCATCCGCCTGACGCGCCTGAAGCTCGTCGTTGATCCGCTCTACGGCGCAGGGCAGGGCTATCTCGACAAGCTACTGGTGCGCTCCGGCATTGACGTGCAGACGATTCACGGCACACGCGACGTTCTGTTCGGCGGACATCCGCCCGAGCCCGCCGAAGAGTACCTCACCCCGCTGAAAAAAGCGATCCGCGAACGCGGCGCGAACCTCGGCCTGGCCACCGACGGCGACGCGGACCGCTACGGCATCATGGACTACGGCGGTGTCTTCATTTCGCCGAATCATTTCCTCGCGCTGCTGCTCGACTATCTGGCCGAGTCGCGCCCGTGGGTTAAAGAGACGTCGAAGGATGGCTGGAAGGGCGGCGTGGCGCGCAGCGTGGCCACCACGCATCTGGTGGACTCCGTCGCGCGGCATCATGGTCTGCCGGTCCACGAGACGCCGGTCGGCTTCAAGTACATCGGCGAGTTGATCGAGCAGGACAAGCTTCTGGTGGGCGGCGAGGAGAGCGCAGGCCTCACCATTCGCCACCACGTCCCAGAAAAAGACGGCATCCTGGCCTGCCTGTTGGCCGCCGAAATGGTGGCCACACGGCGGCGAACACTCTCCGAGCAGCTCGACGCACTGTTCCTGAAAGTGGGCCGCTGGTGCCCCGGCCGCTGGAATGTACCATTGACGGAAACCCTAAAGACCAGCTTCAAAGAACGCAGTATGCGCGATTATAGTTCTTTCGATGGTCACACGGTCCACGAGCAGAATCGCACCGACGGCCTGAAACTGATATTCGACGACGGCTCGTGGATTCTGTTCCGTTTGTCAGGTACCGAGCCAGTTTGTAGATTGTATTGCGAAGCGCGCTCGGAAAAAGCGCTGGAAGAGTTGGCCACCACCGCCCGAAATTTCCTGTTTGCGTAAAGCGTGCCGCACTTACAGAGCCGCGACCGTGAGGGAGCGGGCCGGCTCGACAATTATCAATGACCATTGAACGCAACCGCTCCCTCCCGGCCGCGGCTCTGTAACGCAAAATCGCCCGAAGGAATTTGATTACCCCATGCGCCGAAAGCACGCCGAACAAAAATCCCGCCGCCGCAGCTTACTACTAGTCCTAGCCGTGGGCGCCATCTCCGCTACACTAATGGTCAACAGTCTGATCGGAGAAACCGGCTACCTGGCCCGCCGCGCACAGAAAATGAAAATCGAAGCCATCACCAGCGAAGTAGAAACAATCCGCACCGAAAACCAGCGCCTCTCCTCCCACATCCAGGACCTGAAGCACGATCCCGGCACTATCGAGACGCTGGCCCGCGAACAGTTGCGCCTGGGTCGCAGCGAAGACGCCGTCGTCACACTGCCTGAAACCCCAACACCATCTATCCCGTAGTGATTTCAACAATAACAAAATCTACGTCGGCTGAGAAATTGACGATCTCTCCGAGGTGCATTATCAGCTATTATTGGTGGCGAAATGACTAATGACATAATTCGGAAGCTGGAAGCAGAACTCATGGTGGGCATTACAACCGAGGTCCAAGTTGTCTACTTGATGGCCGGTCTTAGAAAACTCCTCGAACAACAGTAATTGAAGGAACAATTCAAGAATCTGACATTCCACTGCGATTGGGCACTCCATCCCAAGTTGCAGGGAGCTACAGCCCAAAAAAATCTGGAACAATTCGATCTTGCCAATATCCAACTCAAGACCGGCATCAAATTGCACGAATTGCCAGATGGCCCCCGGCAATAAATCGACGGCATATTAAGGCTGGAAGGGTTTAAGAATGAACTTTCAACATTCATTTCCGCAAATGGACTTCCGGGGCTGGAGACGGTTCGTCGAGATGGTTGGACTCACTTCCTCCACCTGTATTGCAAAGTCGTAGAAGATTGCCCGCTGGTAATGAATACGAATAATACGGTTGCCAGCATAGAGAAAGTAACCGTACATTTGGAATTGGCCAATCAAGCAATCGAAAACGAAATATTTTACAAAATCAAATGGATCGTCGCAGACAAGAATGGCCTATTGGGCGAGGTCTACGCTATAAATTACTTTTCGCTAACACCTGGATGACCTCTTCATTGCAGCGTAGAGTCTAGATCATTTTCTTATCTATAGTAGAGACCTTCGCAGCCCCGGCATGGGCTCAGCGGCTCATAGTCCGGCTGCCAGCACCGCATCCAAGCGTTGCTCGAAGATCATTCGCGAAGAGAAGTTAGCAAGCTTCAATTGTTCTGGCGGCGCGCCGCCGAATGCCGCCTGCGGAGCCAAGCCCACCAGCTCGCTGCTGTGAATCGATATGCCCAGTTGCGCGGCTTCGCGTTCCACTGCTTGATAGGCGACGAGCATGGAGGTTTGCTCGAAGTCGGTAAGGTTCATCGCCACCTGCGCGCGGGTCTCTGCGCGAGCGGGCGCGCTTCCCTGCTCCGGTGAACCACCTGTGGCATCGTAATGCAGCAGAACGCCGATGGCTTTTAGCGCGGGCAGGCCGCCGCCGGAGGTGCGGATTTTGCGCGCAATCATTTTGGCGATGGCCGCGTCATTGGTGTTGAGGTTCACATTGAAGGCGACTAGGAATCTTCGTGCGCCGACGGCGGTGGCGCCAGCGGTGAGATGCAGTTGCGGACCGCCCGTACTTGAACAAACGTCGGGGAGGCGCGACGGGTCGGTCAGCACGGCTTCACGCAGGCCTTCATATTGGCCGCGGCGGATGTTTTCGAGCAGGCGGCGATTGGGACGCAGCGCGGCGGCTTCATAGAAGTACACGGGGATGGCGAAGCGGCGGAATATCTCTTCGCCGGCGGCGTGCGCGATGCGCACGCAGTCCTCCATCGTTACACCCTCGACGGGGACGAACGGGACCACGTCCGTCGAGCCGATGCGCGGGTGCTCGCCACGATGGGCGTTCATGTCGATCAGTCGCGCGGCCTCGCCCACCAGGCGAATCGCGGCTTCGCCGACGGCGTCCGGCGCGCCGACGAAGGTCAGCACGGAGCGGTTGTGCGATGCGTCGCTGTGCAGATCAAAAATCGTCACGCCGTGCACCGCGCGCGCGGCGTCCACGATGCGGCTGATCTTCTCCGCGTCGCGGCCTTCGCTGAAGTTGGGCACGCACTCGACTAGGGTTCGCATGGCTGGTAGCCACGGTGAGCGCATTTCTCGCCGTGGGGATTTCCCGTGAGGCACAAAAAAACCACGGCGAGAAATGCGCTCACCGTGGCTACTAAGAAAAAGCTAACCCGAAACCGCGGCTCTGTACGGTCGAAGCTGAACTACTTGCCGGCTTCCACTTTTTCGACGTGCATGCTGTCGCCCATGACGTGGCCGGTCAGCTTGGCGTTCAGGCCAGCCAGCTTGGTCAGCTCCGGGGTCATGCCTTCCAACTTGTAAAGCTTGCCGCCGGAGATCAGCGCGTAGCTGGCGTTGCTGTTCTTCACGCACATGTTGACGCAGCCGGCGTCGCCCGCGTTGGCGGTGGAATGCTTCAGGCCGCAGTGGGTGTTGCTGACCACGCCGGTCAGCGTCTGATGTTCCTTTTCTTCTGCCTTAACAGGTGCCTTCACTTGCGCGAGCAGGGCGACACTCGCCGTAAGCCACAGCGCGGCCAACGCCACTCCGAGAACTTTCTTGTTCATCTTCATATGGTTCATCCTCTCTCACAGATGCAGTCAGGAAGATACTTATTGAAATACATTGCTAAACAATTGTACCGCTTACCACGGCCTGGCCCAACGGGAGAACTCGGCGATCAGCGTATCACGGTGACGCGATTCTTCAACGCGCCAATGCCCTCCACGCGCGCCACCACCACGTCGCCGTCGTTCAAATACTCGGGCGGAGTGCGGCCCAGGCCGACGCCCTCGGGGGTTCCGGTGGAGATCACGTCGCCCGGCTCCAGCGTCATGCCCTTCGAGAGTTGCTCGATGATGACGTCCACCGGAAAGATCATCCGCGATGTATTGGAGTTTTGTTTCTCGACGCCGTTTACGTCGAGCGAGATGGCTTTGTTTTGCGGGTCGCCGAACTCATCGCGCGTAACCAACACCGGACCCATCGGGCAGAAGCCGTCAAGACTCTTGCCCTTGAACCACTGCATGTGGCGCAACTGAAGGTCGCGCGCCGAGACGTCGTTGATGACCGTGTAGCCGAAGATGTGATCGAGCGCATGAGCCCTCGCGATATTCTTGCCCGCCGTGCCGATCACCACGCCCAGCTCCACTTCGTAATCCACCTGCTGTGTCGCCGCCGTGTCCCAGTGTATGGGATCGTACGGCCCATTCACGGCAGTGGGCGACTTAGTGAAGATCACCGGCACTTCGGGAATCTTGGCCTCGCGACCGCGCGCGCGCGCGGACTCTTCGAGGTGGCTCAGATAATTCAGGCCCAGGCACATGACGTTCTTGCGCGGGCGCGGAATGGGCGCGTGGAGCCGTACACTATCGATCAGCTTCGCTTCGCTGTTGTTGCCCAACCCCGCCAGCGATTCAGACACAGCGGCGAACAATGGCGTCCACATGGTGGGCCCGCCGTCAATCAGTTCCAACATGCTGCCGGGCACCGGCCCTTTGCCTTTCCATAGCGGACCGAGCACGGCGCGCAGCTCGGCGATATGCGTTGCCGAGACCACACCCAGGCGCGGGTGCGAATCATTGGGCAGCGAAAATGTAGCGAATCTCATTCGTCGTCTCTCCTTAAACTGTTTCTCAGGTTTCAATATCAGAGCTACGGCTGTACATCAAATACCATGTCGCCAGGCTCACGCCCGAGCCGTTTGCACCATTCGATGTAGAGCGCGCCATAGGATGCCGTGCTGTAATCAGCGGAAGAAAACCCCAACTGCTTCGCCGCGCGATCGATCGCGGAACGGCTACCCTCCAGCTCAATGAAGTTGCCGACGGGCGTCTCGTCGAGCACGATCTCAAACGCGGGGCGGCGGGCGCGCTGGCGACTGGAGGCGCGCTTCCCCACTGCTGATTTCACCGCTGACTTGGCTGCGGCATTTAATGCTCGGGCCGCCGCGAAGTGCGTGCGGAACTTCTGATAGCGAAACACCGGCACGAGTCCGAGCGACGAGAAGATGAGGAGCACGGCTTCGGGGTTGGACACCTCGCTCTCATACTCGGTGCGCGATTTGTAACGGCTGTCGGCCTCCGGCGTGCCTTTGAACGTCAGCCACCAGCGGCTTCCGTAGCGGCGCAGGCGCAGGATGCAGCGGACGGCGCGCAGCGCGCGAGCGGGCGTGTCGAACAAAACATTATCTTCAAACGCGCGGCGGTGGATGGGCTGGAAGCCGAGCTTGCGAAGTTTCCGGCGAATGGCGGCCAGATCGGCGATGGCAATCTTGGTTTCGGTTTCGTGATGGCGCATGGTGTGGGCGCGGACTTGCCCTAATACTGACGATGTACGAACAGCTCGGGCAACATGGCCAGCGTCTCCCGGGAACGCGTGTCCAGTCCTTCGGCGGGCAATGACTCAATAGCCTGCACGGCCTTGCTGGCATATTCCTGCGCCAGACGCTTCACGGTCTGCGGCGCTTCATAACGCCAGACCAGCTCGAGCAAGTCCTCCCAAGCCACCGATTGAAACGACCGCTCCTCCATTACTTTGGCGACCAAGGCATGCTCGGCGGGCGTGCAGCGCTCCAGCACATGGATCAGCGGCAGTGTTACCTTGCCCTCGCGCAGATCGCTGCCCACGGGCTTGCCCAGCACCTCTTCCGTGGCGGTGAAGTCGAGCAGATCATCCACCAGTTGGAAGGCCATGCCCAGGTTGGTCCCATAGATGGCGAGCTGCTCTTCGATACTCTTGTCCTGTCCAGTGGAGTTGCCGGCAGCCACCGCGCCCATCCGGGTACATGCGCTGAACAGGCAGGCTGTCTTGCGATAGATCAGGTCCAGATGCCCGGCTTGCGTGATGTCCAGCCGTCCGATCATGCCCCACTGAATCAGCTCGCCTTCCACCATCTGCTGGGTCAGCTCGATCAGAATGTCCAGGACGTGGAAGTTGCGCTCCTCCACGGCCAGCCGGAAGGCCTGCATGTAGAGCCAATCGCCGGCCAGCACCGAGGTGTGGTTGCCCCAACGCGAGTTGGCGGAGGGCCGCCCACGCCGCCGGTCGGCACCGTCGATGACGTCGTCGTGAACCAGCGTGGCCGTGTGGATCATCTCAACCACCGCGCCTAGATTGACCGCCGGAGACTGAATTTCTCCAAACATCCGCGCCGTCATCAGCAGCAGAGCAGGCCGCAGCCGCTTGCCGCCGCTGACCTGCAGATACTGGCCAATTTCGGTAACTTCGGGGACGGAGGAGACCAGCTTCTCGTGGAAGCGGGATTCCACTTGTTCCAGGCCGGAGCGGACGGGCTCCAATATCTCCTGCCAGACAAAAGTGGTGGGCGAAATGTCAGCGCTTTTCATCATGTGGCCAAAGGAATGCTGAAGGCGTTAATGTAATACGACTAGAGGCTAAAGCACAAGTCTTGTTTTAGTTGCGAGGTATCAGTTAGCAGGGGCTAGACTCTACGAGTCTCCTTCAGATGCTGGGTCGGTGGCCGGACCAGCATTCGCATACCTCATGACTTCGGTTTCATTCGTCGGGACATCACCGAGCACCACCAACGGATGATACAGCGGTCCACCGGCTTTCTCGGCCATCGCCAACAGGTTGCCGTCAGGGGCCATCAGGCGAAGGAATGGAGTTTCACGAGCGGCGTAGGCAGCAGCTTGGATGAATTGGCCGTGCAACGCCCCCTGCACGTCCGACTCCGGCAACTCCCAGGACGGAATCTCTGGTAGCAACTGGTTAATCGGCGTAATCATTTCCCGGCCGTCCCGCAGCCCGCTCTCCAACTCATCGAGAGTAACCGCTTGCTCAATCGGGAAATTTCCCACCGCGGTGCGGCGCAGTTCGGCGAGATGAGCACCCATTCCTAGACGCTCTCCAATGTCATTAACTATGGACCGTATATAGGTTCCAGATGAAACAGTTACAGAGAATCTGACATGTTGTTCTTTAATATAATCCAGAGTGAATTCATGGATGGTTACAGGCACGGTAGCCAGCACCACCGTCTGGCCCTTGCGCACGCGGCGGTGCGCTGGAACGCCGTCCACCTTCTTGGCTGAGTAGATAGGAGGACGCTGGAAATAGGTCCCCACAAACTGCCGAATTAAATCTGGAAGTTGCTCCGGCTGGAATTCATTTGCTCGGTCAGGACCGGAGGGTGCTCCGGTAAAATCATAAGTATCGGTGGCAAATCCGACGCGCATCACTCCGCAATAAGACTTCTTCGTTAGCTTGTAGAATTGGGCCAGTCGGGTCGCCTTGCCCAGCAGCAGAACCAGTACGCCGGTTGCAAACGGGTCGAGCGTGCCCAAGTGTCCAATGCTTCTCTGATGGGTCAACCGCCGCACGGCGCTGACTGCGTCGTGGGAGGTGATGCCAGCCGGTTTGTCCAAAACCAGAGCGCCATTCATTGTGTGCATTCTAAAACAACCCATCTAAATCGTTGTCATCCTGACAGCGCGCCTGTGCAGTGCGAACGAGATGCTTTCCATCGAGCAGAACGCAACAGCAGATCCTCTTCACTGCGCTCAGGATGACAACGCAAAACATTCCGTGCCAATCACTCCATGCGTACGTGGGATACCGAGGAAAACTATTTGCGGGAATTCTAGTCCTTGCGCAGCTTTTGCAGCATCTCCTCGATGCGCCGCTCGCTCTCCACGAGTTCGTCGAACTCGAAGCGCAGCGCCGGAGTCCGGCGCAGTTGCAGGCGGCGAGCCAGCTCGCTGCGCAGGAAACCCGAGGCGGCCTCCAAACCCTTCAGGCTCTCCGCCTTCTTCTCCTCATCGCCTAGCACCGTTACGCCCACGCGCGCCGTGCCCATGTCCGGAGTAACGCGCACGCCGGTGATGGTGACGAAACCGATGCGTGGGTCTTTTACGTCGCGCTCCAGCATCATCGCCAGCTCATGCCGAATCTGATCGGCGATGCGTTCGGGTCGATGGCTATGGCCCTGGCTATGGTTATGTTCTTTCATGTGTCATCCAGAAATTCGTAGCGCGCGACAGAGCCGCACGCTACAGCAGCATCATATCGGAGCGCAGCAGATCGCCAGCCAGAATGCTGCTGGCTTCTTCTTCCACCTGCCTCAGCATCCCTTCGAGTACATGCTCATCGCTCGACACCGCAGCCACGCCGATCAATGAGCGTTGCCACACATCTTGATGATCCAGCTCGCTCACCGACACATTGAAGCGCGCGCGCAACCGGTCCTGCAACTTGCGAATCACCATTCGCTTTTCTTTCAGGGAATGCGCGTAAGGGAGATGTAGTTCGAGCGTGAGCAATCCAACCGGCATGATGATGTTGTGGGTCCGATCCGTCCCAGCCAGCCGGGACGGATCAAACGGGAAATATTACGCCAGCGCGGGGGCGGCCACCTTCTCCGTGATGAAGGCCTCGATCACGTCACCGGCCTTTACGTCGCTGTAATTATCCAGCACGATGCCGCACTCCTGTCCGGAGCGCACTTCGTTGACGTCGTCCTTGAAGCGCTTGAGCGACCCAACCTTGCCCGTGTGGATCACCACGTTGTCGCGCAGCACGCGGATGGTGCAATCCTTCACGAGCTTGCCTTCGGCAACCAATGACCCGGCCACGCTGCCCACCTTGGCCACGCGGAATGTCTGGCGCACTTCGGCTTTGCCCAGGGCGATCTCGCGATGCGTCGGTTCGAGCAGTCCGGTCAGGGCCTTGCGCATGTCGTCGGTTAGATCATAGATGATGGTGTACAGCCGAATCTCGACATTCTCCTGCTGCGCAACCGCTACGGCTTTCCGTTCGGGGCGGACGTTGAAGCCGACAACAATCGACTTGGAGGCAGAGGCCAGCAACACGTCGGAGACGGTGATAGCGCCGACGGCGGAGTGAATCACCCTCACCTTCACGCGCTCGTCGCCGATCTTGCCCACCGATTCAGCCACCACTTCCACTGAACCTTGCACATCACCCTTCAAAATAATGGGCAGTTCCTTCATCATGCCGGTTTTCAACTGATCCTGGAACTGCTCCAGGGTGAGGCGCGAGGACTTGGCCAGCATCTGTTCGCGTTGCTTGTTCGCGCGATAGAGCGCGAGCTGCTTGGCCTTGATGGAATCGGTTACGGCCTGGAAGTGATCCCCAGCCTGGGGCAATGATTGCAATCCAAGAATTTCCACCGGAGTCGCCGGAGGCGCTTCCTGAATCGGGCGGCCATGATCATCGAACATGGCGCGCACCTTGCCGAACACCGGTCCAACCAGGAAGTTATCGCCCACGCGAAGAGTCCCGTTGATAACCAGCAGACTGCACACCGGCCCGCGGCCTTTGTCGAGCTTGGCTTCGAGCACGGTGCCGGAAGCGGGAGCTTCGGGGTTGGCCTTGCGATCCTGAATGTCGGTTACCAGCAGGATCATATCCAGCAGCACATTGATATTCGTCTTCTGCTTCGCCGAGACTTCCACCATCACCGTGTCGCCACCCCAGTCCTCGGCTGTAAGGCCCTGGTCGGCCAACTGCTTGCGCACGCGCTCGGGCAGCGCGCCGGGCTTATCAATCTTGTTGATGGCCACGATGATCGGCACGTTGGCCAACTTGGCGTGGCTGATGGCTTCCAGCGTCTGAGGCATTACACCGTCATCCGCGCTGACCACCAGGATCACCACATCGGTAACTTTTGTTCCGCGGGCACGCATGCGGGTGAACGCTTCGTGGCCGGGCGTGTCGAGGAACACAATGCGGCGGCCGTTGGTGGTCACGCTATACGCGCCAATGTGCTGCGTGATGCCGCCGGCCTCCGAAGCAGTGACGTTGGTTTCGCGAATGGCGTCGAGCAACGAAGTTTTGCCGTGATCGACGTGGCCCATCACGGTTACCACGGGAGCGCGCTTCACATTCTTGCTGGCGTCCTGAGCGACTTCCTCCAACCCCACCACTTCTTCTTCAAACGCCACGACCTTGGTGCGCGCACCAAAGGACTGCGCCACCTGCTCGGCCATGGCCGGGTCCAGTGAGTGGTTGATGGTGGCAATGATGCCCTGATCCAACAGGCGACGGATTAGATCCTTGGCCTTGATGCCCAGCTTTTCGGAGAGGTCCTTGACCGTGATGCCCTCGGTAACGGTGATCTCGCGATCGACCACGATCGGGTCGGGTTGACGCATGCGCGCCGGACCGCGCAGCAGCTTCTCTGCCGCTGTTTCACGATCTCGCGCCGTGCGCGCTCCCGTCGGATGCTGGCGTCCACGTACCGGGTGTGGACCGCGGCGCTGCCCTGGATCGGCAGGAGCAGCCCCAACCGGCGGCGGAAATCCTATTCCCGGAACGCTGACTTGTCCCGGTCGTGCCGATGCGCCGGCAGGAGCGCCAGGACGCTGCGGACGACGCGAATAGATCGGCTCATTGGGACGCGACGGTCCCAGCTTCGGCGGAGTGCCCGGCGTACGCAGTCCCGGACGCGGCATATTAAATGACGGCATGGGCGGTCGCGGCGCAATAGGAGCTGACCGTATGGGCTGGCCTGGACGCATTGCCTGGCCGGCCTGTCCTGACATGGGAGGACGCATGACTGGCCCGCCTGGTCCCGAACGCATGGGAACGCCCTGCTGTGGCCGCGGAACATATGGTCCAGAACCTGCCCCAGAACCCGGAGTTGGGCCTGACGCAGGGGGCCGGAGTGGCATACCACCTGGAACCATTGGCCGTGCGGGAGCCACCGGCGCGGGCTTTAGAGCAGTGGGCGGAACTGCGAGAGTGGTCGGCGCCACGGGAGCAGCAACAGTGGGCGCGGCGGGCGTTGCCGTTATCGGTGGTGGCGGAACAGCGGCTGGAGCTACGACTGGCGGAGCTTCTGCCGTTGAGCGAATCGGTGGACGAAGTATTCGCCGTCCAGCAGATGGCGGGGCGGGGGGCACCGCAGGAGTTGCCAATATGGTTTCTGGCTGGCCCGGTTTGCGCGGGACCGCAGTGGCTGATCCTGACACCGCCGTCATCGTTGCGGCGCTGGACGCGGGCGCGGAGACTATAGCAGTCTTCGCTTCATCATTAGGCTTCTCAGCTGTGGACCCAGCGGGAGTAACCACCACCACCGCGGGTGGCTCCGGCTTGGCGGCGGCCTCGGCAGGACGCGCCGAGAAATGCGCCTTCACTCTCCGAACCCAGCCATCATCGACAGCACTGGAGTGAGAGAGCTTCTCCTCTGGATAGAGTTCCGCCAGATACTCGATAATCGTCCGGGCTTTAACTTCCAGTTCGCGAGCTAGTTCATTGATTCGCATAATATGCTGCGTTGCGTCCGGCGCGAAATCCCTGCTGGCCTGTTGGCCTGCCTTAGCTTGCTGCCTGCTTCCGCTCGAATGCGGTTCTCGAATGCGGCACATGGCGGCTGAGAGTCAAACCAGGGCAATTTTACTCGCCCTGCTCCTTGTTTGAAACCTAGTTTGAATCCTTTTCTACATCATTGGCACTATCCGTTTCCTGGTCCGGCTTGCCTGGCTCGTCGGTCTCGCCGGTCTCACGCATCTCGCCAGCCACTTCCAGAGTCGCCTCCACCGTTGGTTCCGCGGCGGCTTCCTCGGTGGGCACGGCACTCGTATCAGCAACTGCTTCCGCCGCAACTTTATCGGCCTCGACGACATCATCCGGGGAGGCAGCGGCCTCCTCAAACTGGGCATAGTAATTATTCACCGCTTGGCGAATTTTTTCTACCATTTTGGGGCCGATGCCGGGAATCTCTTCGAGCTGCTCCGGGGTCATCTCGCCCAACTTCTCGACCGTGGTGATCTCGCGCTCCACCAGTTTCTCGATGGTTTTCTCGCCAATGCCCTCCACTGCCGACAGCGGCGTGCTGGTCGAAACCAGAGAATCCATCTGCGACTCAACTTCCTGGCGCTTCTCTTCCTCACTCTTGATGTCGATGCGCCAGCCAATCAGCTTCGAGGCCAGCCGCACGTTCTGCCCCTTCTTGCCGATGGCGAGCGAGAGCTGGTTGTCGTCCGCAATCACTTCCAGATGCTTGGCGGCGCTATCGAGCAGCACTACACGATTGATCTTGGCGGGCGACAGCGCATTGGCCGCGAACAACGAGGGATCTTCGTTGTACTCGATGATGTCAATCTTCTCGCCGTGCAACTCGCGGATGATGGACTGCACACGCATGCCCTTCATGCCCACACAGGCACCCACGCAATCCACATCGCGGTCCTTCGACATCACCGCGATCTTAGTGCGCTCACCCGGCTCGCGGGCGGCGGAGCGGATCACCACAGTGCCGTCGTAAATCTCGGGAACTTCCATTTCGAATAAACGCGAAACCAGCGACGGATCAGCACGCGAAATGATCACCTGCGGTCCGCGCGAGGACTTGTCCACCTGCACGATAATGGCGCGCACGCGCTCGCCAATTTGGAATGTCTCCAGACGCGACTGTTCGCGGCGCGGCATGCGGCCTTCCGTCTTGCCCATATCGACAATGACGTCGGATCCCTCCAGCCGCTTGACCACGCAATTAATCATCTCGCCCACTTTGCCAATGTACTCGGAGTAGACGTTTTCGCGCTCGGCCTCACGAACCTTCTGAAAGATTACCTGCTTGGCGGTCTGCGCGGCGATGCGGCCCAGCACATCGGTGGGTTTCTGCAAACGAACCTCTGATTCGAGCGTCGCGTCGGGGGCCAGCTTCTGCGCTTCGGCCAAGCTGATCTCACGCGCCGAATTGGCTACGTCCTCGACAACCTTCTTCACCGCGAAAATTTCAATGACTCCGGTTTCGCGATTCAGCGTTGCGCGCAGATCCTCTGCCGACTTATAGTATTTGCGGGCGGCCACCAGCATGGCATCTTCCACGGCGCTGATAATTACAGCCTGCTCGATGTTTTTCTCGCGGCTCAACTGGTCGATAGTCTGGAAGAGCAAACTCGACATTTCACACCTCTACATAAATCTCCGCCTGATTTCTCATGAAATCCTGCATTCCGGAATGTTCATCCGGCGGCGTTTGCGGATACTACTTTGGTTGCCCCTTACTTTGCCCCTTACTTTGGCCCTTGCCGGGACCCTTGCCAGGCTTTTCCTTCTTGGGAAATTCCGGAACCAGATGGGCGCGCTCGATGTCGTTAGGCGATATCTGGCGGCTCTCGCCGTTGTCCAAATCCACTTGCACCAGGCCCTCGCGCAATCCCAGCAGCTTGCCACGGAACCTGCGGCCGATTCCAAATGCCGCTTCCGGCGCCAACTCCATCGCCACACGCTGCCCCGCGAATCGCTCGTAATCCGCTGGCTTCACCAGCTTGCGGTCCATGCCGGGCGAGGAAACTTCCAGCGTGTAACTGTCCAGCATGATCTCCTCAACATCAAGGATCATGCCCACCTGCCGGCTGATATTCTGGCAATCAGCGAGCGAAACGCCGACCGCTCCCGTCGATGTCGCCTGTGCTACAACTGGTGCAGCCGTTCCCGCCGCTGCGACTATTGGCTCAACAGCCAACTCAAGCAGCACGGACTCTGCCGGCTCTGGAACTTCCAGGCGGGCTGGCACAGCCCCAGCTAGTTTATCCAGAAATATTCTGACCACCGTGCCGCGGCCACGTCCATGGAGTTCCACATCGACGACTTCCAGGCCTTCAGAAGTCGCCACCCTCTCCACCACCGCGCGTATCCGTTCCAACTGAGTCATGAGCAAACTTTGAGCGAACCTGTGGGGCAATCATGGCTTGCAAGCAACTCGCATCCGTCAGTAGCGAACAAAAAAGTGGGCTTTCGCCCACTTGGTCTGCGCCCAAATGAAGCCACAGTATAACCCATATCCGTAATAAGAACAATGGCAGTAGACCGATTGAAACCCTGGGGATTCGCGTCACTCCTGACGCGATTGAAAGTCCAGATACTATACGGCTTCTGGCCTCGCAATGCCGATTGGCGCTGCGAGGCCCGATTGGTTAACAGCCTGTTAAGTGCAACTACGCCGTGGGGCGCTCGGGCTCGATCAGCTCGTCGGCGGGAGCGACAAACGGCTCCTCGACGGGGCGCTCTTCGGGCTTGGGCTCCTCGGTCAGCAGGCGGAAGTTGCGGTAGAGCGGCATGCCTGTGCCAGCGGGGATCAGGCGGCCCACGATCACGTTTTCCTTCAAGCCGCGCAAGTGATCCACCTTGCCGCTGATGGCGGCTTCGGTGAGCACGCGCGTGGTCTCCTGGAACGACGCCGCGGAGATGAACGAGTCAGTGGACAGCGACG
Source organism: Acidobacteriota bacterium (assembly GCA_009691245.1). Taxonomy (NCBI): domain Bacteria; kingdom Pseudomonadati; phylum Acidobacteriota; species Acidobacteriota bacterium. Next base: position 16,891 of record SHUM01000044.1, read on the forward strand.
CCTTGGTGATGCCGAGCAGAATCGGGCGACCCGTCGCCGCGCGACCGCCTTTGGCCTCAGCCTTGTCGTTTTCGTCGCGGAAGCGGAACTTGTCCACCTGCTCTTCCACCAGGAAATCAGTGTCGCCGACTTCCTCGATCTTCACCCAGCGCATCATCTGGCGCACAATCACTTCGATGTGCTTGTCGTTGATGTTGACGCCCTGCAAGCGATAGACTTCCTGAATTTCATTGACCAGGTACGCCTGCAACTCCTTCTCACCAAGCACCGCAAGAATGTCGTGCGGATTCAGCGGGCCATCCATCAACGCCTCGCCCGCCTTCACACGCTCGCCTTCCTGCACACTCAAATGCACACCGCGCGGCAGAGCATACTCGCGCTCCATGCTGTGATCGCCCTTCACTACCACCTTGCGCTGGCCCTTGGTGACTTCTCCGTAATGCACCGACCCATCGATCTCCGTGATGATGGCCGGCTCCTTGGGACGGCGCGCTTCGAACAACTCAACAACGCGCGGCAGACCGCCCGTGATGTCCTTCGTCTTGGTGGTTTCGCGCGGGATCTTCGCCAGCACATCGCCGGGGAACACCACATCACCTTCCACGATCATCAGATGAGCGCGCGACGGCATCAGATACCGCCGTGAACCGGAGCGCGGATGCTCTTCATCGCGGATCAAAATTGCCGGCTCACGTTTTTCATCCGTTGACTCGGCGACCACCCAACGCGACATGCCGGTGACTTCGTCCACTTCCTCGTGCAGCGTCGAGCCGCGTTCCAGATCGCTGAACTTCACCGGCCCGCCGACCTCGGTGAGAATCGAGAACGTGTAAGGATCCCACTCGACCAGAATCTGACCAACCGTTACGGGCTGGCCTTCAGAGACCTTCAGGCGCGCGCCGTAAACCACGGAATAGCGCTCGCGCTCGCGGCCCTTCTCATCGACAACGGTGATGGAGCCGTTGCGATTCATCGCAACCAGATCACCTTGCTTGTTTTTCACCGTGGTCATGCCCACGAACTTGGCGAAGCCGTTGTTCTTGGCGTCCAGTGTGGACTGCTCCGTAACGCGGCTGGCCGTGCCGCCGATGTGGAACGTACGCATCGTCAACTGCGTGCCGGGTTCACCGATGGACTGCGCCGCGACGACTCCCACGGCCTCGCCCAACTCCACCAGTTTTCCGGTCGCCAGGTTGCGGCCATAGCAGGCGATGCAAACGCCACGCTTCGATTCGCAAGTAAGCACGGAGCGAATCTTGACGCGCTCAATGCCAGCCTGCTGGATCGCCAGCGCCAGTTCCTCGGTGATCTCTTCGTTCACGTTCACGATGACGGCGCTTTCGTAGTCGCGAATCTTCTCAAGCGATACGCGGCCCACAATGCGGTCGCGGAACGGCTCGATGATCTCGCCCGACTCCACGATGGAGCCGACGAAGATTCCGTCGGAAGTGCCGCAGTCCAGATCACCGATGATCACGTCCTGCGCCACGTCCACCAGACGGCGTGTCAGGTAGCCGGAGTCAGCCGTCTTGAGAGCGGTATCCGCCAGGCCTTTGCGCGCGCCGTGCGTGGAGATGAAGTACTGCAACACCGTCAAACCTTCGCGGAAATTCGCGGTGATGGGCGTCTCGATGATCTCGCCCGAGGGCTTGGCCATCAATCCGCGCATGCCGGACAACTGGCGAATCTGCTGCTTCGATCCGCGCGCGCCGGAGTCGGCCATAATGTAAATCGGATTGAACACTTCGCCTTTGCGATCCGTCTCCTGCATCACGCCGAACATTTCATCGGCAACGCGCTCGGTGATGTTGGACCAGATGGCGATGACTTTGTTGTAGCGTTCTCCGTTGGTGATGGCGCCGTCGAGATACTGCTGCTGCACCTCGAAAACTTCCTTCTTGGCTTTCTCGACCAGCGGCGCCTTGCCCGACGGGATGACCATGTCATCTATGCCGATGGAGATGCCCGCCTTGGTGGCATAGAGGAAGCCCACCTGTTTCACTTCGTCAAGCAGCTTCACAGTGGTCGGCAGGCCGAAGCGCAGGTAACAATAGTTCACCAACTGGCCCAGGCCTTTCTTCTTGAGCAGACCATTGATGAAGGGCATCTCCGGAGGAAGATGATCGTTCAGGATGACGCGGCCCACTGTGGTTTCGAGCATCTGCCGGTCGAACGTAACCGGCTCGGTGTGAATGATGTCCTGATCATCATAGGCCTTGGTTAAATCGATCACCGGACCGGACAAGCGCATGCGGATCGGCGTCAGCGTCTGAACTTCGCCGGCTTCCAGAGCCAGCAGAACTTCTTCGGTGTTGGCGAACGCCCGGCCCTCGCCCTTCGAGTGCAGGCGGGCTTTGGTCAGGTAATAGCACCCGAGCACGATGTCCTGCGTAGGCACGGTAACCGGCTGTCCGTTAGAGGGAGAAAGAATGTTGTGCGCGCTGAGCATCAGGACGCTGGCTTCAATCTGCGACTCAGGCGACAGCGGAATATGAACTGCCATCTGATCGCCGTCGAAGTCGGCGTTGAATGCGGTGCAGACCAGCGGGTGAATGCGGATCGCCTTGCCTTCCACCAGCACCGGCTCGAAAGCCTGAATGCCCAAGCGGTGCAGCGTCGGCGCGCGGTTCAGCAGCACCGGATGATCGCGGATGACGTCTTCCAGAATGTCCCACACGATGGGGTCCTGCTGCTCCACCATTTCCTTGGCCTGCTTAATAGTGGTGCATAGGCCCTTCAATTCAAGTTGGTGATAGATGAACGGCTTGAACAATTCGAGCGCCATCTTCTTGGGCAGACCACATTGATGCAGCTTCAATTCGGGACCGACGACGATGACCGAGCGGCCGGAATAATCCACGCGCTTGCCGAGCAGGTTCTGGCGGAAGCGGCCCTGCTTGCCCTTCAGCGTGTCGGAGAGCGACTTGAGCGGGCGATTGTTCGCGCCGCGCAGCACGCGACCACGGCGACCGTTGTCGAACAATGCGTCCACGGCCTCCTGCAACATGCGCTTTTCGTTGCGCACGATCACGTCGGGCGCGTGCAGCTCCATCAACTTCTTGAGACGGTTGTTGCGGTTGATGACGCGGCGATACAGATCGTTCAGATCCGAGGTGGCGAAACGTCCGCCATCCAGCGGCACCAGCGGGCGCAGCTCCGGCGGAATCACCGGAATCACTTCCAGGATCATCCACTCCGGATGATTCCCCGAGCGGCGGAACGCCTCGGCGACTTTAAGGCGCTTGGCAAACTTGAGCTTCTTCTGCTGCGAAAGCTCCACCTTCATCCTGGCGCGCAGCTCTAGGCACAGATCATCAATCTTCACGCGCTTCAATAATTCGCGGATGGCCTCGGCGCCCATCATCGCTTTGAACTTGCCGGGATACTCCTGATGCAACTGACGATAGCGATCCTCGGTGATCACCTCGCGTTCCTTGAGCGGCGCTTCGCCGACATCCAGGACTACGTATGCCTCGAAGTAAAGAATGCGCTCCAGATCGCGCAGAGCCAGATCCAGCAGGTAACCGATGCGGCTGGGCAGGCCCTTGAAGAACCACACGTGCGAGCACGGCGCGGCCAATTCAATGTGGCCCATGCGTTCACGGCGGACGTCTTTCGTGGTAACTTCAACGCCGCACTTATCGCAGGTCACGCCGCGATGCTTCATGCGCTTGTACTTGCCGCAGAGACACTCCCAGTCCGTCACAGGGCCGAAGATGCGCGCGCAGAACAGGCCATCGCGTTCCGGCTTGAACGTCCGGTAGTTGATGGTCTCCGGCTTGGTTACTTCTCCGCGCGACCACGACCGGATTTTATCCGGCGCGGCCAGCGAAATGCGGATGCTGTCAAAATCCAGCGAAAGCTTCGAGCGGTCCGTATAACTGTTGCGATACAAGGTTCCCTCCCCGCAAGACGAAAACCAGGTGGTTAGCCTGCTGACAAAAACCAAGAAACCGATTTCGTGATACTCAATGGTTCCAAAACTTTTCCGATAACTGCGTCTGAGTCTAGTCGGCGGCGGCGCCCAGTACATCCTTGGGACGCTTGATCAGCTCGACATCCAGGCACAGGCTCTGCAATTCGCGGATGAGCACGTTGAACGACTCGGGCACGCCGGGCTCCATCGCCGACTCACCTTTCACGATTGCCTCGTAAATCTTGGTGCGACCCACCACGTCATCCGACTTCGCAGTGAGTAACTCCTGCAGAATATGCGCCGCGCCGTAAGCCTCCAGCGCCCACACTTCCATTTCTCCGAAGCGCTGTCCGCCAAACTGCGCCTTGCCGCCGAGCGGCTGCTGCGTGATCAGCGAATAGGGTCCGATGGAGCGCGCATGAATCTTGTCATCGACCAGGTGCGAGAGCTTCAACATGTAGATATAGCCGACGGTTACCTGCTCCTCGAACTTGTCGCCGGTCAGACCGTCGAACAGTTCCGTCTTGCCCGATAGCGGCAGTCCTGCTAGCTTGAGCTTGGCCTTGATCTCATGCTCCTTCGCGCCATCGAATACCGCCGACGCATACGTAATGCCAAGCACTTTGGCGGCCCAACCAAGGTGTGTTTCGAGAATCTGACCGACGTTCATACGCGAAGGAACGCCCAGTGGATTCAGTACAATCTCCACCGGAGTTCCATCGGGCAGATACGGCATCTCCTCGACGGGAACAATCTTGGCGATGACGCCCTTGTTGCCGTGGCGACCAGCCATCTTGTCGCCGACGGAAAGCTTGCGCTTCATGGCCACATAGACCTTCACCAGCTTGATCACGCCGGGAGGCAGTTCGTCGCCCTTGCGCAGCTTGTCTTCCTTATCGGAAGTTACCTTGCGCAAGACGTCAATCTGGCGCGAAGTCATCTCTTCGATCTCGTCAATCTGCTCATTCAGCCGGGCGTCCTTCTTCATCTCCAGCTTCATGCGTTTCAGATCGCGAGCCTTAAGATGGCGCATCACTTCGCCGGTGAGTTCAACACCCTTGCCCAGCAGCTTCTTGTTGGTGCGCTCGTCGTGCAGATCGGCCTGCAGAATCTTTCCGCCCACCAGAGCGTTCAGACGCTTGAGGCGTTCGTCTTCCAGAATACGAATCTGGTCATCCAGGTTGCGGCGCAGTCGCGCGACCTGTTCAATCTCGATGGACTTGGCGCGAGCATCCTTCTCCTCGCTTTTGCGCGTGAAGACTTTCACCTCCACCACGGTGCCCTCAATGCCCGGCGGGCAGACCAGCGATGCGTCGCGCACGTCGCCAGCCTTTTCGCCGAAGATGGCGCGCAGGAGCTTCTCTTCCGGCGTCAACTGCGTTTCACCCTTCGGCGTAACGCGGCCCACCAGAATGTCTCCCGGCCGCACCGCCGCGCCGATACGGATCATGCCGCTGTCGTCGAGATCGCGCAGGAAGCTCTCACTCACATTGGGAATGTCGCGAGTGATCTCCTCCGGCCCCAGCTTGGTGTCGCGGGCTTCCACTTCCAATTCTTCAATGTGGATTGAAGTGAAGTAATCCTGCTGGACCAGACGCTCGCTGATCAGGATGGCGTCTTCAAAGTTGTAGCCGCGCCAAGGCATGAAGGCCACCAGCACGTTGCGTCCGAGCGCCAACTCGCCGCCGTCCGTGCAGGGACCATCGGCCAGAACCTGGCCCTTGTTGACGAGGTCGCCTTCGCGCACCAGTGGCCGCTGATTGATGCAGGTGTTCTGGTTCGAGCGGCGGAACTTGGTCAGCGTGTATACGTCGGCGTGAATACCGGCCGACATGGTGCCCGTCTCGGCGGCGGAGCGCTCGGCGCGCACGATGATGCGACCGCTATCGACCGTTTCCACGCGCCCGTCGCGCTTGCAGATGATGACCGCTCCGGAGTCGCGCGCGGTAACCGCTTCCATGCCGGTGCCCACCAGAGGAGCTTCCGCCACCAGCAGCGGCACGGCCTGTCGTTGCATGTTGGCGCCCATCAATGCGCGGTTGGCGTCATCATTCTCCAGAAACGGAACCAACGACGCCGCCACGCTGACGAGCTGCTTCGGCGAGATGTCGACGAAATCAATCTCCTCGCGCTTCTTTAGCACGAAGTTACCCGCCTGCCGCGCATTCAGAAGATCCGGGATAATCCGCTTCTTCTCGTCCAGTTCGACGTTGGCCTGCGCGATGACGTACTTGTCTTCTTCCCATGCCGATAGATAAAACGCGAATGGCACAGCCTCGGGAGCGCGTTTGCGCTTGTACTCATCGCAGAGCTTTTCGTACTCAGCCACTTCCAGAACATCACCCGGATTCTTGTCACTATCACCAGCGTGGGTGATCTGCACGAAGTCAGTAACCCGGCCCTTGATAACTTTGCGGTATGGGCTTTCGATGAAGCCGTAATCGTTGATGCGCGCAAAGCACGACAGCGACGAGATCAAACCGATGTTCGGACCTTCTGGCGTCTCAATCGGGCAGATGCGTCCGTAGTGCGTCGGATGCACGTCGCGGACTTCGAATCCCGCGCGCTCGCGGGAAAGACCGCCCGGTCCCAGCGCCGAGAGGCGGCGCTTGTGGGTAATTTCGGAAAGCGGATTGGTCTGATCCATGAACTGCGACAACTGGCTCGATCCGAAAAACTCGCGGATGGCCGCCATCGCCGGCTTGGCGTTGACCAGATCATGTGGCATGGCCGTGGCCATTTCCTGATAGACGGACATCTTCTCTTTGATCGCGCGTTCCATGCGAACCAAGCCGATGCGGAACTGGTTCTCCAGCAGTTCGCCCACCGCGCGCACGCGGCGGTTGCCGAGGTGATCGATGTCGTCCACCGATCCCATGTTCCTCTTCAGGCGGAACAGATACAGCAGTACGGCAGCGAAGTCCGCCATATCCAGCGTGCGCCGGTCGAGCGGCGTTTCCATATCCATCTTGATATTGAATTTCAGGCGGCCCACACGCGAAAAATCATATTTACGCGCATCCATGAACATGCCCTGGAATAGGGCAATGGCGGTGTCAATGGTCGGCGGATCGCCGGGACGCAGCTTGCGGTAAATCTCCATCAACGACTCTTCCTGCGTTTTCAGGCTGTCCTTGCGCAGGGTCTGGCTGAGAACCACGCCGGCCTCTTCACGATCAGGGAAAAAGATGCGGACCTGCTTAATGCGCGCTTCCTGGAACTTCGCCAGATGATTGGTGGTCAACTCCTGGTTCGCCTCTGCCAGCACTTCGCCAGTCTTGGTATCGGCCACGTCGGCCAATACATACGCGCCTTCCAGATCAGTCGCGGAAACTTCCACCGACTCAATATGCGCCTTGCGCATCGCGTCCAGATGGTTGCCCGCGATGCGGCGTCCGGCGTGAACAATCTCTTCCTTGGTGCGAGGATGCACCACGCTGTGCGAAAGCTTGACTTCCTTGAGTCCGCCGGAGACTCCGAGCATCAACTTCTTGTCGTCCAGAGTCAGTATCTCGCCCTTGTAGAACTTGGTGAGAATTTCTTCATCCGTGCGCAGCCCCAGCGCGCGCAGGAAGATGCTGCCCAGGAATTTGCGCTTGCGGTCGATGCGCACGTAGAGCAGGTTCTTGGCGTCAAACTCGAACTCCACCCAGGAACCACGATACGGAATGATCTTGCCGAGGAAGTAGGTGCGCTGATTGGCGGTCTCGAAGAACACGCCGGGCGAGCGGTGCAACTGGCTGACGATGACGCGCTCGGTGCCGTTGATGATGAACGTGCCGTTGTCGGTCATCAGCGGAATTTCGCCGAAGAAGACTTCCTGCTCCTTGATGTCGCGCACGGCCTTGACGCCGGTCTCGGGGTCCTTCTCGTAAATGGTCAGGCGGATGGTTACCTTGAGGGGCGCGGCATAGGTCATGCCCCGTTCCTCACACTCCATCACGTCGTACTTCAGTTGCAGATCAACCGGGTCGCCGCACTTGTCGCAGAAGTCCACCTGATTGGCGTTTGATGCGCCGCACTTGTGACAGAGAATGTCGCCGGTGATGAACGGGCTGGTCTTCACGCTGGCGCCACAGCGGTGGCAGGGCGTGCGCAGGTGATGCAGACCCTTCAGGTTGCCGCACTTGCACTCCCAGTTGCCGATCGAGTAATCGACGAAGTCCAGTTGCGAGAGCTCGCGGAAGTCCCGGATGGGAAACACGGAACTGAACACGGCCTGCAGTCCGCCGTCGTCACGCTCGCTCGGCAGCAGATCCATCTGCAGGAACCGGTCGTAGGACCGCTTCTGCACTTCGATCAAATTCGGAATCGGCAGACTGACGTGGATTTTGGAAAAATCCTGGCGCTCGCTGCCTGCGACTTTGCCCTGTTGAATCATGCCGCGCTCCTGAATGTTGTCTAAAGTAAAGTTGATTGGCCTGGCCGGGTACTGCCGGCTGCGCGAAAGTTAGATTGGAGAATCCAAACTAATGCCGCCAGCAAAGGCAGCAAGTGGACACCTGCGGCAGCCCCTGACGATCCCTTGGTCGAGACGACCAAGGTCGGCGCGGGGAACCGGAAGCGACAGACTCCTGCCTGAAACGCGCTTCAAGGGAAGCCTTCCAGAGCCTGCGAAAACACTGGATGCGGGCTCATTAGCTGGGAAAATGAAGGCGGCAGCGCGAACCCTTCCAGTCCGCCGCTGCTGCATTTCTGAATAAGTGAGCAGCGCGCGGGCGCAGAGCCACGCGCGCCTGCCTGGTGAAAGAAACTACTTCACCTCGACAGTGGCTCCGGCATCGACGAACTTTTTCTTGATCGTCTCGGCCTCTTCCTTGTTCACGCCTTCTTTGATGGGCTTCGGAGCGCCATCCACCAAGTCCTTGGCTTCCTTCAAGCCCAGGCTGGTGACTTCGCGCACCGCTTTGATGACGTTGATCTTGTTGGCGCCGGCTGCCGTCAGAACGACGGTGAACTCGGTCTTTTCCTCGGCGGGCGCGGCGGCGGCGCCACCACCGCCACCGGCCATCATCATCGGGGCCGCGGCGCTAACGCCAAAAGTGGTTTCCATTTCCTTTACGAGCTGCGACGCTTCCAGAAGCGTCAGTCCCTTGATCTGGTCCAGAATGGTTGCGACTTTTTCAGACATGATGTAATTCACTCCTCCTGTGCGGCCCTATCCGGGCGCGCTGATTCTTTAGAAAAAAATGGGTCGTACACAAAAACGTTATTGCTGAAACTTATTCTCCGCGACCGCTCGGTTCAGCACTATGGCCAGTGAACGGATCACTGATTGAGTTGCGCTGGCAATGCCGCGCGCGGGAGAATGCACCACGTACATAATCTTCGCCAGCAATTCTTCTTTGCTGGGCAGGTTCGCTAGTTCGTTGATCTCCGCGATGGAGATGACTCGGCCATCCACCATTCCTGAACGAAAGGTGAAGTTCGGATTGGCCTTGGCGTAATTCGAAAGCGCCTTGGCCAGAGAAACAGGGTTGGTGGTGGTGGTGGCCAGTGCCGTTGGACCGGTCAATTCTTTCACCAACGCCTCGGCTACGGTACCCTTGGCGCCCAGCTCCGCCAGTGTGTTCTTCACCACGCTGTACTTGCCGCCGGCGGCGCGAATGTGATTGCGCAGTTCCCAATCCTCAGAGACGGGAATCTTCTCAAAATTAACGACAAAGACGCTGGCAGCTTTCGCCAATTCCGCCTGCAGCCGCTCGATCTCTTGCTTTTTCTCTTCGCGGTTCACCGTACTCCTCCAAGTTCCTTACCTTATAACTTTTTCAAGGTCACCAGGCTAATAGTCTGACGCCGGAACGCTAAACAGTTTCGTGCTCAGCAATGGCCAGATCAATCGCAATGCCAGGGCCCATCGTAGATGACAGGGTGATGCCCTTCACATACTTGCCCTTCGAGGCCGAGGGCTTGGCCTTCACCACAGCGTGGATCAGCGCGGAGGCATTGTCCACAATGCTGGGCGCGGCAAAACTGATCTTGCCCACCGCCGTATGAATCTGTGCGGTCTTGTCCGTGCGGAACTCCACCTTGCCGGCCTTCACTTCTTTCACCGCGGTTTTCACGTCGGTGGTAACCGTACCGGCCTTCGGGTTCGGCATCAAACCACGCGGACCGAGCACTTTGCCAAGTCGGCCCACGGACTTCATCATGTCCGGTGTCGAGATCACTGCGTCAAAGTCGGCCCAGCCTTCGGTGATCTTCTTGACCATCTCTTCACCGCCGGCGAAATCCGCGCCCGCCTCTTCGGCCTCGCGAATCTTCTCCCCGCTGGCGATGACCAGAACTTTCTTTGATTTGCCCAGCCCGTGCGGCAACACAATCGTTCCACGCACCATCTGGTCGGCGTGGCGCGGGTCCACACCCAGCCGCAGGACCAGTTCTACCGACTCGTCGAACTTGGCGAACTTGACCTTCTGCAGCAGGTCCACCGCTTCCTTCAATTGATACGGGCGCTCTTCGACAGCCTTATGCGCCTTGGCTATGTTTTTACCTTCTCGCCGTGCCATTTCAACTCTCCAGAATTCCGATTGGGCTGGGCAGATGCTTCCCCGCCACGATCTTGTGCTCCCTCAATTTTTGAGAACCTAGACTACGTCAATGCCCATGCTGCGCGCCGTGCCGCGCACGCTGCGAATGGCGGATTCCAATGAACTGGTATTCAAATCCGGCAACTTGGTTTTGGCAATCTCTTCCACCTGTTTCGCCGTCACCGTTCCCACCTTCGTCGCGGGAGTCGTGCCCGAGCCCTTGGCGACGCCGGCGGCGCGCTTCAGCAGAATGGGCGCCGGAGGCGTCTTGGTGATAAACGTATAGCTGCGGTCGCCATAAACGGTAATGACCACCGGAATGATCAGCCCGTCCATCTCCTTGGCATTCGTCTTGGCGTTGAATGCCTTGCAAAAGTCCATGATATTGACGCCATGCTGTCCGAGCGCCGGCCCTACCGGAGGTGCCGGATTGGCCTTGCCTGCAGGTATCTGCAGCTTGATCATCCCTGTTACTTTTTTGCCCTTGGGCGCGGGTGCTGCCATTGCTTCCTCCGAACAAAAATCAATTCGTCAGCTTGCTTCCATTACGGCTGGCCCGAGCGGCCTGTCGCGAACGTGCGCGGCTTAAATCTTTTCGACTTGCAGGAAATCAAGCTCCACTGGCGTCGCGCGACCGAAGATGGTTACCATCACCTTCAACGTGTTGCGGTCCAGATTGACTTCTTCCACCGTGCCATTAAAGTTTCCGAACGGGCCGTCTACAATCTTCACTACTTCACCATGCTCAAACTTCAACTTCGGCTTGGCGCGTTCCCCTGAGGTGGCCTTGCTGCGATTGAATATCTGGTCCGCTTCCGCATCGGTCAGCGGAATCGGCGTTCCGGCGCCACCCACAAAATCGGTTACCCGCGGCGTGTTTTTTACGATGTGCCAGACATTGTCGTCCATGGCCAGCTCGACCAGCACATAGCCGGGATAAAACATTCGCGATGTTTCAATCTTCTTGCCGCCACGCACCTCGACCACTGTCTCGGTGGGGATCATCACCTGCCCGATTTTGTCTTCCAGGCCGAAGGCTTGCACGCGGCTTTCCAGGCTTTCCTTCACCTTGCGCTCGAACCCCGAATAAGTGTGGATGATGTACCACTTCTTATTCGAACTCGCAGCAACGGGCTCTACGACGGGCTCAGCGCTGTCCGCAGCGGAGTCCGCCGGCGGTAGCGCTTCCTGGTTGGGTAACTGTTCCTGATTACTTTCCATCTATTTGCCTAGCTCCAACAAGGCCCGCACGCCTTGCGTGAAAATCCAATCCAGCGTGCCAAAGTAAGTGGCGAAGAAGGCCACCGTGATCATCACGACCACCGTGGTCGCCTTGATCTGCGGCCAGCCGGGCCATGAAACGCGTTTTGTTTCAGCGCGCACTTCACCGAGAAACGTCTTCGCGCGTTTAGGCCACGAACCGGCCTCGGAGATTGCTCCGCCAATGGCCGATTCTTTCTCCGGCTCATCACCTGCTGCTGCCTTGATCGAATCCGCGTTTCCCATTCCAGGGTTTCTCCACAGCCTTGCTTACTCAATCGTAGAATGCGAATGTTCGTTCACTCCTGCCCGTCTCACCAAAGCCATCCCGCCCATGCCTGCTGCGCGGCGAAAAATGGCAGGGGCGGAGGGATTCGAACCCCCACAACCGGTTTTGGAGACCGGCGGTCTACCATTAAACCTACGCCCCTATCGGCACTCTAGCGGCATCAGGAACCGGCATCCATCAAAAGGACCAGTCCGTTTTCACTGCCCGGCGTTCCAGACTGCTTCCGAGGCTAACGAACTTCCTTGTGCGCCGTGTGCGTCTTGCAAGTCCGGCAAAACTTTTTGATCTCCAACCGAGTAGTCGTTTTTTTCTTATTCTTGGTGGTGGTATAGTTCCTGTTCTTGCACTCGGGACACTGTAAGGTAATGATATCACGCATTGGTTTACCCTTGCCGTTCTGTTGAAATCGCCTAGCTTAAACCTGACGTCTAATTCTGTTCACCGCTCTGTAAGGTTCCCAAGCAATCATCTCACGGATCGCTCTGGGATGATTTCGCTGCCTCATGTTAGGCAATAATCTCTGAGATGGTGCCGGCGCCCACGGTGCGGCCGCCTTCGCGGATCGCGAAGCGCAGGCCCTTCTCCATCGCGATCGGCGTGATCAGCTCAATCGACAGCGCCACGTTGTCCCCGGG
>SHUM01000045.1 GCA_009691245.1 Acidobacteriota bacterium
TCTTCCCGCTGGCCACCGCCACTTCAACCTGCCGCAACACCGTTACGATCTGCTCTGGTTTGTACCTCTGCATCGGCATATTCAAATACCTCCCTCATGAGATTCTCTCTCACTTCGGCTGGTATCGAAATCGCCGGGCAGGTCAACTGAGCGGGGACGTTGTGCAGTAGAGCGCGCTGAAAGCAAGTACGGAATCAGCCAGAGGCACGCCTGCCGGCTTTGGGAGCAATGGTGGGGAACGCAACGATACCGATCGCTGCCGCGAGCCGACGAGGATGAGCTAACGCGAGCGGTCATTGTCCTAGCCGAGCAGTATGGACGCTATGGCTACCGCAGGATTTCCGCTCTGCAGGAACCAAACGCGATTCCTAATTTCAGGCCCGGCAAGGCACGTGTGTCCACATATATACCCTTAAGCCTTGGATATAAGCCAGAGTCCCATTCGAGGGGGTGCCGGGGTACTGCCCAGCGCGATTTATTCTCCTGAAAACTGTGCCCACCCTGTGCCCACACAGAGGGCTACGAGGGTCTACCAAGACAAAAGGCACCCGGATTGAAACACCGGGCGCCTTTCGTCCTAAGATCTTTATATAGTGTCGGATAGCAACAGGTAACAGTTGGTGAAGTTTGGTAGCGCTACCGGGAATCGAACCCGGGTTTAAAGATTGAGAATCTCTTGTCCTAACCCCTAGACGATAGCGCCACACTTGGTTGAGTATTGCCGACAAATTTAATGCTAGCGAGTTCGGCTCCGCCGGTCAAGGCCGCCGGTCAAGGCCGCATCGCCGATGGCCGCTCGGCTTGGATGGACTGTCATCAAGCAGGACAGGCCGGAGGCCTGTCCCCACTCCATCAGCAGCTACGCGCGCGGGCCGCTGGCGGTGACTTCCTTCGAGACGGTGGGAGCAAATGTCTCGAAATTATTGGCAAAGCGGGCTGCCAAATCCTTCGCCTTAATATCGTACTCAGCGGGATTGGCCCAAGTGCTGCGCGGCGTCAGAATCTCCTTGGGCACGCCATCGCAGCTTTCCGGAATATTCAAGCCAAACACCGGATCGGCCTTGGTGGGAACATCCTTTAGCTTGCCGTCCAGAATGGCGCGAATAATCGCGCGGGTATGCGCGATGGAGATGCGCTTGCCCACTCCGAACGGACCGCCGCCCCAGCCGGTGTTCACCAGCCAGCATTGCGCCTTGTGCTTGTTCAGTTTTTCTTTGAGCAGATTGGCGTACACGGAAGGCTGCAACGCCATGAAGGGTGCGCCGAAGCAAGTGCTAAAGGTGGCCTGCGGCTCCTTCACGCCGCGCTCCGTGCCGGCCAACTTCGCCGTATAGCCGGACAGGAAATGATACATGGCCTGCTCGGGTGTGAGCTTAGAAACTGGCGGCATCACACCGAATGCGTCGGCCGTCAGGAAGATCACATTCTGAGGATGGCCGGCGGTGCCGGACATTTCGGCATTTTCGATCTGCGTGAGCGGATAGCAGCCGCGCGTGTTCTCGGTGCGCGATTCGTCGTTCAGGTCCTGAACACGGGTGACCGGATCAATGACGACATTCTCCAACACGGTGCCAAAGTTGCGGGTGGTCTGATAGATCTCCGGCTCAGCCGTGGACGAAAGTTTGATGACTTTCGCATAGCAGCCGCCTTCAAAATTGAAGACGCCGTTGTCGCTCCAGCCATGCTCATCGTCGCCGATCAGCTTGCGGGCGGCGTCGGTTGAGAGCGTGGTCTTGCCGGTGCCGGAGAGGCCGAAGAACAGCGCCACATCACCCTTCGCGCCGACGTTGGCCGAACAGTGCATGGACATTACGTTTTGCAGGGGCAGCGCGTAGTTCATGATGGTGAAGACAGACTTCTTCATCTCGCCGGCGTACTGCGTGCCGCCGATCAGCACCAGTTTCTTGCCGAAGTTAACCAGAATGAAGGCTTCCGAGCGCGTACCGTCCGTTGCGGGATCGGCCTTGAAGTTGGGGGCGCACAGGATGGTGTACTCGGGGACGTGCTTGCTCAACTGTGCGGCGTCCGGTCGGATGAACATGTTCTGCACGAAGAGGCTGTGCCAGGCGTATTCACTGACAATGCGCACAGGCTTGCGATATGCGGCTTCGGCACCGGCGAACAGATCCTGAACATAGAGGTCGCGGCCCTGGAGGTAAGCGAGCATGCGCTGATGCACGCGATCAAACTTCTCCTGCTCAAACGGGCGGTTCACCTTGCCCCACCAGATGTGACTGTCGCTGGAGGGTTCTTTCACCACGAACTTATCATCGGGCGAGCGACCGGTATACTTGCCCGTGTTCACCACCAGCGGGCCCGCTTGCGAGATAGCCCCTTCGCCGCGGCGGATAGCATGCTCATAAATTACCGGGGCCGGCAGATTCCAATACACATTGTTGGCATTCTGAATGCCTATATGATCCAAACCAAATGACGACGGATTCCTTCCCTCTTGACCCATTCACGATCCTCCTGAAAATGCCCTGCAATATCCGGTCGGCGAAAGTGGATCGCCTGCTCCCTGGCACCCACTTACGAGTGGGGTGAAAACAATTAGTTTACGAACTCTTGCGCCTTCATGCAACTGGGGCACGGACAAATTGCCGTGTTGAGGAAGGGCGGTTCAATCCTCGCGACCGTCGATGAAGGCGTCGAGTACGCGGGGCTGCTCCAGGTAGTGCGTCAGCGCATACTCAGCGATCAGATGATGCTCCACCAGAATCACCGCGCCGATCCATTCGCCCGAAAGATGCGGCGCTTCCACGTCGTGGTTGCAATCGCCGCTCGATCCTTCATCCTGGCCGCAGCGACCGCCCGAGATTTCATCGAAATGCGGCAGGTCGTTCCAGACAGCAGTGCCCACCGTCCCGGACATATCCAGCCGTAATCGAATTCGCGTCACGTAAACTCAATTTCAGATGAGCGCCGGCTGCGCATACCGCGAGGCGACCATCGGGAGCCTTGCGCACGCCGCCACGCAGTGGCCTTGCGCGCACCGCCGCGCAGTGGCCTTAGCGGCAGACCGCGCCTTCCGCGGCGGACGATACCAGCTTGGCGAACTTGGCCAGCGCGCCCCTCGTGTATTTTGGCTCCGGAGCCTTCCACTTGCTCAAGCGTTTCTTTATCTCCTCGGCAGTAAGGGCCACGGAGAGGATACCTTTTTCGGCATCAAAGGTGATGCGGTCGCCTTCCTTGAGCGCGGCAATCGGACCGCCTACGAATGCTTCAGGAGCAACGTGGCCCGCCATCAAGCCATGCGTGGCGCCGGAGAAACGGCCATCGGTCATCAGAGCGACCTTATCGCCCAACCCCTCGCCGTGCAGCGCGCCGGTAACCGAGAGCATCTCGCGCATGCCGGGACCGCCCTTGGGGCCTTCGTAACGAATCACCACAACGTCGCCCGCCTTGACCTTTCCGGCCAGGATCGACTTCATCGCTGCTTCTTCGCCATCAAACACGCGGGCGGGGCCCTCGAGACGCAGATTCTTTACGCCGGCGGTCTTTACCACCGCGCCCTCAGGAGCAAGATTGCCTTTGAGAATGGCAAGGGTGCCCGTCTTGGAAATGGGCTTCGAGACGGGGTAGAGAACTTCCGTCGTCAAATTGACCTTAACGTCTTTCAAGTTCTCTTTCACGGTCTTGCCGGAAACGGTCAACATATCGCCGTGCAGATAACCACCGTCCAGCAGCATCTTCATCAGCACGGGGACGCCGCCGGCGCGGTCGAGATCGGCCATCACGAAACGTCCGCCGGGACGCATGTCGGCGATGTGCGGAGTGCGGCGGCTGACCGTGGTGAAGTCATCAATGGTCAGCGGCACGCCGGCTTCGCTGGCAATCGCGAGCAGGTGCAAAACGGCATTGGTGGAGCCGCCCGTGGCCACTACCACGGCAATAGCGTTCTCAAAACTCTTGCGCTTCAAAATGTCGCGGGGGGTAATTCCCTTTTGGAGCAGATTCATCACGGCCACGCCAGAGCGGTAGCTGGCCTCCTGGCGGCGTTCGTCAACCGCGGGAATGGATGCCGTCCCCGGCAAGGACATGCCGATGGCTTCCATTGCCGCAGCCATGGTGTTGGCGGTGTAGTGGCCTGCGCAGGAACCGGCGCCAGGGCAGGCGGCGTGCTCCAGCGCGGATAGCTCCGCGTCATTGATTTTGCCGCGAGCGTGCGCGCCCACGGCCTCGAACACATCCTGAATGGTGATGTCCTTACCGCAATAGCTTCCGGGAAGGATGCTGCCGCCATAGAGAAACACACCGGGAATGTTCAGCCGCGCCAGAGCCATTACCATGCCGGGAAGGCTCTTGTCGCAGCCGGCGATGGTTACCAGACCATCGAAGCGCTCGCCCACTGCCATCACTTCCACGGAGTCTGCAATGACCTCGCGGCTGACGAGAGATGCCTTCATGCCTTCGTGTCCCATGGCGATGGCGTCGGAGACAGCGATGGTGCCGAACTCGAACGGCGTGCCGCCGGCGGAGGTTACGCCTTCCTTGGATTTCTTGGCCAGATGATTCAGATGAAAATTGCAGGGAGTGATCTCGTTCCAACTGGAGGCTACGCCGATGTGGGGACGGGCAATCTGCTCGTCGGTGAATCCCATGGCGTGGAACATGGCGCGATGCGGGGCGCGCGTGGGACCCTCGGAGACTTCAAAACTGCGGTGCTTCAGCTTGCGATCAATTTTCATGGCTGCCCCCTAACGACCCCTTCGGCAATTAGCACTGCCAGCAAAGTCACATCCGATATCAATACTGGCGCACCTCATAGTAATCGCTGAGGTGACCGATGAGACTCTCTAGTATAGCGCAAAGTTGAGGAGGGGCGGAGCGCAGGAAGCTCGGCATGGAGTATTTTTACAGAGTCGCAACTCAAAGGGAGCGGTCGTGTCAGACAATTATCCAAGACAGATGAACGCGACCGGTCTCTCTCGGTCGCGGCTCCGTAGGCGTTACTCGCTCGGTTGAGGGAGGGTACTCCAGCTTCGCCAGGTTATTCCCTCGCGCGCAGCCAGCGGCAGTCCAGGTATGAGAACAAGAAGGTAGGTAATCACCCAAACAAATAGCGCCATGCTGCTGGCAACGGGAACGGGCACATTGAATAGATGAGTAAGAGATAGCACCGTGGCCAATTGAATTCCGCCCCCCACCGCCGGCAGGTGCGCCAGCGATCCAAGTCCGCTGGCGACCATCACGAGGGTCAAACCACCCAGATTGATTCCGTTCATGGGGCTGCCGAGCGCCTGCGCCGCGCTCCAGTAGGTGGCCAGCACCAGCAGCCAGACCGCAGCGGTAGATAACAAGGCGAGCAGCAGATTCGGCAGATCGCCGATCACCGCCAAGGCTGAAATAAAGTGGTCAAAGATGCTCCGCAAATTCGCGCGGAATTTGTCTGGCAGCAACTGCGTCATGGCCCGAAGAATATTGCGGGCAATGGAAGGATAGTAGTGGAGGACAGTAAGGACACAGGAAAGACCAATAGTCATTACCAGAAGGACGACTCCAGCGCGACGAAAACTTTCGAGCAAGCTGCTCGCGGTGGTTCCCGCAGCAATAGCTGGCGGCCAAAGCCAGAGCGAGGCACCGAGCAAACCGACAATGGCGAGGCTATCCAGAATGCGCTCCAGCGTCCATGCACCAATCTGGGAGGAAACGGCCACACCTTCCTTCTTGGCGATCAGAAACGGGCGGATAAACTCACCCGGGCGGCCAACGATACCTACAATCGCAAAGCCGATCACGGTGGACACCAGCACATTTTTCAGGTTGGTCGCTCTCGTGGGACGCAGCATAACCTGCCAGCGGAGTGCGCGTAGCAGGTAAGTGGAGCCGATAAATAGAGTCGCCAGAATCAGGTAATAGGGATTGGCACTGGAAACAGTGCTCCAGAACCCAGGTGATTGGAACTGCTGAAAATGCGGATTGGAAGAAACCTGGTAGATTGCCCAGACAACTCCGGCTACCAGCACCAATCCCGCAATCAGGTATCGCTTGCGCATCTTCATTAGCTCAGGGCTGAGGGCTCCAGCGGCTCATGGCCAGGAACTCCGTCAGCCGACGGCGGTGGAACCGGCGAGAATTTTGTCTCCCGCTGGAAATGGAGACACCCGTTCCTCTAACCATAATGTGGGATAGGCGGCGGATTGAAAAGTGGCGCGAATGGAACGGAGCAATTCCGACCGTCTCTTAGGACAACCGAATTACTCCTTTTCCGTTGGCGGCGCAGTGGGGCGAGGTGGACGAGGGGAACGCGAATGCGACGATCCCCGGCGTGGTCGTCCGCCACCGCTGGGACCCCGTCTTCCGGGCTGTGCTGCCCCGCCCCGGCGGCGTGGTTTGGGTGCTTCCGGGCTGGCGGCAATTGCCCCCTTACTGGAGCTGGAAGCTTCGGCAATTATTTCAGGCGCACCCTGCAATGAGGCTGGAGCGGCTTCCGGCCGAATCACCACGGCTGCGGGCATTGGAGTGGTAGCTGGGACGTGCTTGGCCGCCCTCGACGGACCGTAAGAATCACGGCTGGGAGAAAACTGGACACCCGGTCGCACCCGCCAAATGGAGTCTGCATCGGGCTCCAGCCGAACCAAACCCACGTCCTGGGCATAGTTCAACAGCTCGGCAAACTGGCTGAAGCCATAACGCTTTTCATCGAACTCCGGTTCGACTCGCTGGACGTAATCCTTCACTTCGCTGAAACTTAATTCGCCCCACAGGTCATTCTCGTCAATCACCTTGAGCGACCGGAACAGAATGGGCAGCGCGTCCTCGGATTGCAGTAGCGGATCAGCGGGCGGATTGGCGACGGAGGCGGCAGGCTGCTCGACGAGCAACTGGCCGTCCACGCGCTTTATCTCGATCATGCGCTCCTTCTGCAGCATCTCCATGAACTGCCGGAAAGAGCTGGCGCCATAGTCGCGCTCCGTGAAGGTGGAGTCGAGCTGCATCATGGTGCTCTTCAGTAACCCAAGCTGCGGAGTTACTTCACGCCGCGCGATCACCTCTAGCGTGCGATAGAGGAGCGAAGCAACGTGGGAAAGTGGCAGCGCCGCGCTGGACCTTGGAGACTGCTGGGGCGACTGCTGGGGCGCGCGCGGTGATTGCATTTGGCGGGTTGGCCGCTGCGTGGACGCGCTAGGCGTTGGCGTACCCAACAGGCTTTCGTAGCTGATGAACTCGCGGCAATTGCGCTGCAATATGGTGCTCGTAAACGCCTTGCCCCCCACCACATAAACTGTCTTGTTGTATTGCTTGAGCTTTTCGACCAGCGAGATGAAATCGCTATCGCCGGAAACAATAGCGAAGGCGTCAATGTGCGGCTTGGTGAGAGCCATCTCCAGCGCATCCAGTGAGAGGTTGATGTCCGCGCCGTTTTTGTCGCCGCGCGGGCCGGGATGACGCTGGACCATCTGGACGCCATGTTGGGAAAGCGAACGGCTCATCTGCCCATGCCGAGTCCAGTCGCCATAGGCGATCTTGGTGAGAATCTCGCCGCGCTCTTTCAGTGCTTCCAGCACAGGAGAGACATCAAACTCGCGCCGCAGCGTATTCTTCACGCCAATCTCGATGTTGTCAAAATCAATAAAGACCGCAATGCGGTGTCGCTCTTCCATGAAAATCCTTTCTAAAGTGGCAAATACATATTGGTGCCGGTGTGGTCAGCGGCAGAGGACACTGAGGCTCGGATTAGTTTTTCCAGTCTGCGATAAAGACGTTGGTGTCGCCCTGCTTCGCGGCATTCCGATTGGAGCCAAAGACCAGCCGTTGGCCGTCGGAGGAGAACATGGGGAAGCCGTCGAAACCATCACTGTAAGTGATTCTCTCCTGCCCCTGGCCATCAATGCCTATCATGAAAATATCGAATTCGCGGCCACGCGGATCAGCCGTGTTGCTTGAAAATATGATGCGTTTGCCATCGGGATGAAAGAACGGCGCGAAATTTGCGGCGCCATTGCGGGTAATCTGCCGCTTGTTGCTGCCATCGGCATTCATCACGAACAGTTCCAGCTTGGTGGGCCGGATGAGACCATCTTTCAATAGCGCGCGGTAGTCATCCAGCTCTTTTCCATCCCCCGGCCCATTGCCAGGATGATGCGCACGGTAAACGATTTGCTTCCCGTCGGCGGAAAAGAATGCTCCTCCATCATATCCAGGCTCACTAGTGAGGCGACGAACGTTCGATCCATCGGAGTCCATGTAGTATAGATCCAGGTCGCCATCGCGCACCGAGGTAAAGACTATCTTCTTCCCATCGCGGGAGAGCGTGGCCTCGGCATCGTAGCCGGGCTGCTTGGTCAACTGTGTCAGTCCCGACCCATCCCAGTTCGCCGTGAAAATATCGTAGGAGTCATCGATAGGCCAAACATATCCGCGCGAATAGTCCGGCTTGGGAGGACACGCCGCGCTCTTCAAATGCGTTGACGAATAGAGAATGCGCTGGCGTCCGGGAAAAATGTACGAACAAGTTGTGCGGCCCTGGCCCGTGCTAACCAGGCGGCGCTGACCGCCCTGCACATCCATCAAGTAAATTTGGTCGCAACTCGCCGCGCCATCGTGGCCCTGATAGGTCAGCCAGCGATTGTCGTCGGAGAAGTAAGCTTCAGCATTCTCACCGGCAAAGGTGAGCTGGCGAACATTTCCAAAGTGGCTTTCCTGGGGATGCGCTAGAGCAGGCATGGCTTGAGTCTGAGGCTGAGATCGGACGGATAACGGCCAACGCCCGCCTGCTGCTGTGATTACAAGCAATAGAAAACTAGCGGCAATCATTAAGCCTGATCTCAATTTAATCATCGTCAAACCGGCCCCCACGCCATTTTCCTATTCTACTCCCGAATCAGGCACCGGGCTAATGACTGGGCATTCCATGAGAATATGGCGATCAGGCGGACTCGCCAACGCTTTCGGTGTAGTATGCCAGACCTATTGGTTCTTGAGACAAATTGAGACCTGCGGCCCATTGGATTACATGCCACCTCAGGCTACTTTGGATCAGGGGCCAGTGGATCTGATTTCCGACCCCCATTCCAAACCTCATCGCCCAAACCGGCGTATGGAGAGAATTGCGAGACGGGCATGACACATCAATTGGCGGAACTACAGGATATCCCAATAAAGGACATCCAAGTAATGAAGGCCAACGTCCGCCGGGTCGTCGAGTCACTGGACGTTTGCTGGCGCTGTCAAAACGTGACGGAATGCAATCGACACATATTGGGCAATCTCGTTCTGGTCTGGCTATGCCAAGGCTGTCTCACGGAGATGGAGCATCTGAATACGCCGCAAGAAGCCCGACCAAAGCGACAGAGAAAAGTATTGGCATAGTTCCAGTTGCTACGGCCTGTTACTACGGATTGACACAGACTCGCCTCATAAACGCTGGGATTCCCTCTTGCTACGGACCGTCCGCAACCGCGCAACGCCGTTATCCCCAAGTGTTCGGAAATTTCCTAGGTTTGACAGCCCTAATTACAGAATATAATCGATAGTGTCCATGAAGGAATTTTCTGCTTGAAGAGGGGTTCGGGATGACTACCCACAGAGAATTTCAGGAAATCAATTTAATCTATCAAACCATAATCGAGCGATTGCTTCGTTGCCCGCTTCCTTTGCCGGAAGTGGTACAACAAGCAGCCGCCGATGGGACGGCCCCTACCGCCGACGCAGGAGCTCCGCAAGAGGCTGCATCTTGGATCGAATTGCTGAATCTTGCCGTTACACCACATCTACTGCGAACGTACGTCTTGGAAAACAATCCGAAAGACTCCGCCCTGCGCTCACTCATCCGGTTTCTGGTCAGCAAGCCGTTGCATTCGCAGGAAGATCACGACAAGGTTGATTGGCTGGTAACCCATCTCTTTAGCATAAGAGAAGCTGGAAGCCAGCGTCCCACAGCCTGGCCTAAAATGGATGTCAATGAAATTCTTAGCGGCCTGGAGTTCCCCAGTCTTTCCATGCAGTCAGAAGACATGTTGATGGAAATGCCGGCCTTGATCGATGAGGTAAAGTACTTCCGGACTTTCAGCGAGATAACCGATTCCCACATCATTCGACGCGCGCGAGACATGAAGAATCTATTTGGCGAGTAATTTTTTCATCCCGCAGTATTAACGGCGGTCGTCAATTACAATCTATTCTTCGGGAAGCAGTTTAATGCTTTGTTTCAGGACACCTTGCGGCAGGTTCACGAATTTGCGAAATCAGACCCCAACACCGAGGCGCCGGACGAGCGAAAGTTGTTATCCAGCGACTATCGATTGACGGACACAGCCTTCAGCAACCTGGGCAGACATGGCCGCAAGGAGAGCAACGACCATTCGGCTGCGGGAAATCTGGCTTCCCAGCAGCTCTCGCCTGAGCAGCAACTGAAACAGATGGGAGTCGATGCAGAGCAGGAAAGCCTTTACCTCCGCAATCGCGTGGAAGAGCTGCTAATGCGCGTGCGCGGTAATGCCAATACCACTTCGATCCCCAACTCCTTCGCTCCGTTGCAGCTGGATGATTGGGAAGCTGGGGCGATGCGCAATCCATTTCCGGAAAGCGAGCAGAGCTTTCGCGCCGACTACGCTCGCGGCATAACCAGCGCCATTGCCATCGTCTTCAGTATCTACGAAGAGATCCCCCAGTACCTTGAAAAAAAGGGGACTGAATTTCTCTGGAAACGTCATCATGATTCGCTCGTTTATCTGCTTTATGAAGGACGCAACCACAAGGACTTCTTACTGCAACTCTCCGCATCCAGCGGTGACCGTGGCTTGAATGAAAAAGCCCGGCAACTGCAAACGACCGCCAATAAGCTCGGTGTGGGACTCGGTAAGGTTGCGGAGTTGTTCTAAACTTTTCTCCGCTCCACTACAATCTTAAATCACCGTGCGGATTCTGAAGCTTATTATTCAGGACGCCGGTTCTCCACCAGAGTGGACGACCCGTTGACGCTCCACCATTGGCCTGATAGGATGTCTTTTACTTGGATTTTCTCCTACTCATGGCCATTCTCCCCATTACCGAAGGTCTCACGTTTGATGATGTGTTGCTGCTTCCTGGCCTATCGGACGTTTTGCCTATTTCCGTCGACACCGCCACGTTCTTCACTCGCAACATTCGCCTGAACATTCCGCTATCCAGTTCCGCCATGGACACCGTAACCGAAGCGCCCTTGGCCATTGCCATTGCTCAACAGGGCGGGATCGGCATCATCCACCGCAACATGTCGATCGAGAAGCAGGTGCTGGAAGTGGATCGCGTTAAGCGCAGCGAGAGCGGCATGATCTCCGACCCGGTTACGTTGCCTCCGGATCAGAAAGTTTCGGACGCGCTGGAAGTCATGCGACGCTACAAGATCTCCGGCGTCCCCGTCACCCAAAATCGCAAGCTGGTGGGAATCCTCACCAATCGCGACTTGCGCTTCGAGACGCGCCTCGATCTACCCATCAGCGAAGTGATGACCCGCGAAAATCTGGTTACCGTCGCTGTCGGAACAACGCTGGAAGAAGCCGAGTTGATCCTCCAGCGCCATCGCGTTGAGAAATTGCCGGTGGTGGATGACCAGTACAACCTATGCGGGCTGATTACCGTTAAGGATATCCAGAAAAAGCGCCGCTATCCGCTGGCCGCAAAGGACGACAAAGGTCGCCTGCGCGTCGGGGCCGCTGTGGGCGCCACTGGCGATTTCGTGGAACGTGCCTTGGAGTTAGCCAATACCAAAGTGGACGTAATCGTCATCGACACAGCCCATGCCCACTCCACTCGCGTATTGGAAGCCGTCAGAACGTTGCGCCGGCAGCTTACCGGCGTCGACCTCATCGCGGGAAACGTGGCTACCTATGAGGGCGCTTTTGACCTGGCTAAACTCGACGTGGATGCCATCAAAGTAGGAATTGGGCCCGGTTCCATCTGCACCACGCGCGTGGTTACCGGCGCTGGCGTCCCGCAGATCACGGCTGTGATGGAGTCGTGCAGAGCCGCAAAGGACTCCGGTATCCCGGTAATCGCCGATGGGGGCATCAAGTTCTCCGGGGACGTCACCAAGATTCTGGCTGCTGGAGCTCACTCGGTAATGGTGGGAAATCTCCTGGCCGGCTGCGACGAAAGTCCGGGCGAGTTTGTTCTCTATCAAGGCCGCACGTTCAAGGCCTATCGCGGTATGGGGTCGCTCGGCGTAATGGAGACCGGAGTCAGCCGCGACCGTTACTCGCAAGATATGGTCCAGCGCGACAAGCTCATCCCGGAGGGCATTGAAGGCCGCGTTCCTCATAAGGGCTCGCTGGAATCAATGGTGCTCCAATTAGTCGGCGGCCTCCGCTCGGGCATGGGTTACTGCGGCGCGGCCACTCTCGAAGAGTTACGGACCAAATCACGCTTCGTGCGCATCACCACCGCCGGCTTGCGTGAAAGCCACGTTCACGATGTTATCATCACCAAAGAGGCTCCCAACTACCGCCTCGACTAACCCGCAGCAGCCAGTATCGACCGGTCTGTCCCCTTTGCTGGGCTGCTAATTGGACTTGACTGCCAGTGATGTCCCAGCCTTCCGCGGAATCGCAGAATCTTCCACGCACATCCCGATACGAGTTTCTTGATCTGCTGCGCGGCGTTGCCGTGTTGATGATGATCGATGGCCACGCCATGCGTGCCCTGCTCGACCGCCGGATTCGGGCGACCTTTGCCTATGACATCCATGAACTTTTTCACGGCCTGCCAGCACCGATCTTCCTGTTCGCCGCCGGAGCCGCGTTTGCCTTTACCCTGGAAACTTCAGCAGGTCACAGGAGAGTTGCCGATCCGACCGCCGATCGCAAACGGAATTGGCACCGGCGCCGGCGCCTGCTGAATGTCCTGCTGATGGCATACGGTCTGCAACTCAGCTATTTCTCACTTCGTCAAACGATTGCCTCCAGCACGCCAGAACAGTTTGTCATCCTGCTCAACTTCAATGTCCTGCAGTGCATTGTGATTAGCGTGCTGGCGCTGCGCTGGTTGAGCACGTGGGCTTCATCCCAAGAATCACTGGCGCGCATCTGCACCGGACTCGCCTTGGGAATGGGCTTGGCTACGCCGCTGGTCTGGGCCATCGCACCCAGTGTGCCGATGTGGCTGGGAACCGTACTGAGTCGACACTACAGCTCGTATTTTCCTCTATTTCCTTACGCGGCGTTTACGTTTGCTGGTGCGGCATGGGGAGTGCGCTTCCAGATGGCATGCACCCGCAACGAAGAGTCCAGATTTCTGCAGCGCACCATTGTTGCGGGCGGAGTGGGGATGGTGGTCTGCACATTACTGGCGGGCATTCCATGGCCACCGCTTTACGCGGAGTTTTGGTGGTCGAGCCCCTGGTATCTCTGGCTGCGGATCGGCCTGCTAGCGTTGCTCGGCGCGCTGTTTCGCAGAATGGAGACCGGTGCCGCGAGCACTCAGGGCAGCAATCATGGCAGGACGCTCCGTTTGCTGGCTCTGCTGGGCAGGCAGTCGTTCTATATCTACATTGCTCATCTGCTGGTCCTGTACGGATCGGCCTACAATCCCAGATGGAACATGCTCCGCAAGCTGGGAACGAATCTTCCCTTTTGGGAATCCGCCGTAGCCACGACCCTACTGGTCCTCGTTATGATCCTTTCCGCGATGTTCTGGGACTGGGCAAAGAAAACGCATCCGGTACGTGCCAATCAATTCAAATGGGCGCTGGCTACCTATTTAATCATCGTCTTCCTCATTTCGTAACCGGCGCTGGCCGCAATCGCTGTGCGCACAAAAAAAAGGGAGAGACTGAGTCTCTCCCTTCTCGCAATATACGCAACAATTTGCCAAACAAAGAAACTGACTTGAATACTCCTATTTCTCGGCCTTGGCCTTCTTAGCTGGGGCTTTCTTAGCAGGAGCCTTTTTAGCTGGTTCCTTCTTGGCTGGAGCTTCGGCTGCTGCCTCTGCTTCAGCGGGCGCTGTCTTTCCCCGCTTCTTCTTCTCTTTTTCAGTAACCTGTTCCTTCAGCTCACTGCCCACCAGTTCGACCATGGCCATATCGGCTCCGTCGCCGAGGCGTGGTCCGAGATGAATAATGCGCAGATACCCGCCGGTACGGCTTGAAAAACGGGGCGCCAAGGTATCAAACACTTTTTTTACAGCAAGTGGAGTTTGTAGAAAAGCAGCGGCTTGGCGGCGGGCATGAAGAGTCTCGGCCTTGCCCAAGGTGATCATTTTTTCCGCCCACGGACGCAACGCCTTGGCTTTGGTAACCGTCGTGGTAATCCGCTCATGCTCCATCAGCGAGGTCACAAGATTGCGGAGCAACGCCCTACGATGACTAGTGTTCCGTCCTAATTTCCATCCCGCTCTGCGGTGTCTCATAACCTATCTCTCAATCATTAATTTCGTTCTGTGCTATCCCGATCCGCCTGCGTGATCAGGATGCTATTCGCGGGTGGCTGCCGGCGCGATCAAGTTGCCGCGCTCATCGACTCGCATCCCAAGGCTTAAACCCATGCTTTGCAAAATTTCTTTGATTTCGTTCAGGGACTTGCGGCCAAAGTTTTTGGTGCGCAGCATCTCCGACTCACTCTTCTGAATCAGTTCGCCGATCGTTTGAATGTTGGCGTTCTTCAGGCAGTTGTAAGACCGCACCGAAAGCTCCAGCTCTTCCACGGAGCGATTCAAATTCTCATTGCGCAACTCCAGCCCGCCGGGCATGGATTCTTCATACGCCGTGGCGCGCTCTTCAAAGTTGATGAAGATGGCCATGTGGTCCTTCAACAGCTTGGCGGCCAAGCCGACCGAATCCTGCGGGGCGATCGATCCGTTGGTCCACACCTTCAAAGTCAGCTTATCGTAATCGGTAACCTGCCCAAGCCGCGCAGGCTCCACCGTGTAATTCACTTTGCGCACGGGAGAATGCACGGAGTCGATCGGGATGTAACCAATTGCCAAATCATCATCAAAGTTCTGATCTGCGCTAATGTAACCACGACCGTGCTTAATGCGGATCTCAACATGCAGCTTGCCACCTTCGCTAACCGTGGCCAGATAGATGTTCGGATCAAGTACTTCCACATCCGCATCGGTCTGTATGTGCGAGGAAAGGACTTTACCGGGCTTATCGATGATGATCGAAAGAGTCTTGGGTCGGTCACCATGCAAGCGCAGCGGAATTTGTTTGAGATTGAGAATAATGTCAGTGGCGTCTTCGACCACGCCGGGAATCGGAGAGAACTCGTGCAACACCCCTTCGATTTTTACAGCGGTAACTGCCGCTCCTTCAATCGAAGAGAGCAACACACGGCGCAGAGAATTTCCAACGGTGGTGCCAAATCCGCGCTCGAATGGTTGCGCGGAAAACTCGCCATAGGTTGGCGTCAGCGTCTCCAGATTGACCGCCAACCGCTTCGGTTTTTGAAAACCCTTCCAGAGCATCACGATAGTTTCTCCTGAATCTCACCCCGGAAAACAATATCCATTCGGTGCCAGCGGGTGTGGGATGAACCATCCGCCTCTCACCGTGCAGCGTCTTACGCTGCAACCAACTCTCGCCGCCTACTTCGAGTACAATTCGACAATGAGCTGTTCTTGAATCGGCTGCTGAATGTCAGAACGTGAAGGATTCGACAGTACCCGGCCACGCATATTGTCGCGATCCATCTCCAACCATTGAGGGACCGAGCGGTGCGACGAGCTGTCACGATTGGCCACAATCGTCTTATTTTCTTTGCTGTTGGCGCGGACTTCGATCACATCGCTCGGCTTGACCAGATACGACGGAATATTGACCTTGCGGCCATTCACCTGGAAATGCCCGTGACGAACCAACTGCCGAGCCTGCGCACGCGAGGTTCCCAGGCCAAGACGGTGAACAACGTTGTCCATGCGCCGCTCCAGATACTGCAGCAGCATCTCGCCGGTGATGCCTTTGGACACATCGGCTTTTTCGAAGTATCGGCGGAACTGACCTTCCAGTACTCCGTAGATGCGCCGCACCTTCTGCTTTTCGCGCAGTTGTAAGCCGTAACCGAGCATTCTCGGGCGGCGGTCTTTGCCATGCTGTCCGGGAGGAACATTGCGCTTCTCAATCGCGCACTTCTCCGTCTGGCAACGGTCACCCTTCAAAAATAATTTTGTGCCTTCTCGCCGGCACATCCGGCATACAGGACCAATATTTCTAGCCAAGCTTGCTTCCTCCTGCTGGTCTTGCACCAACTCTAATTTCAAATGTCATCGCCAAACCGAAGCCTGCAACACTACCATCTTCCGCAATCACACGCGCAATCGCGCACTCAACTCAAACTCTGCGCTTTTTCGGGGGGCGACAACCGTTATGCGGAATAGGCGTAACGTCGCGGATCGACTTAATGTCCAAACCCGACGAGGCCAGCGCCCTGATGGCGGATTCGCGTCCGGAACCAGGTCCGGTAACGCGCACATCCACAGTCCTGAGCCCATGATCGCGCGCGGCATGCGCAGCCGTCTGCGCCGCTTGCTGCGCTGCAAAGGGAGTTCCCTTGCGCGAACCGCGGAATCCGAGTGAGCCGGAACTTGACCAGGAAAGCACATTGCCGTTGAAGTCGGCGATCGTCACCAGCGTATTGTTAAAGCTGGCCTGGATATGCACAATGCCGCTGGTAACGTGCTTCCGCTCTTTTTTCTTGAAGGCTTTCTTTTTGCCTTTTTTCTCGACTACTGGCTTTGCCATTCCCGCTCCTACAATTTTCCGTCTCTGTTACTGACCAGACTGAGACACAACCTGGGATTCAGCCTAGGTCTTTGCGGACGCCTTCTTCTTGTTGGTAACCGTGCCACGTCGCGGCCCTTTGCGCGTTCGGGCGTTGGTGTGCGTACGCTGCCCGTGAACCGGCAAATTTCGGCGATGGCGGCTTCCCTTGTAACATCCGATCTCGATCAACCGGCGTATGTTCAGGGAAATTTCTTTGCGCAGCTCACCTTCCGTGGAGCCATCATCCTCCAGAATTTTGCGGATGCGCGCCACTTCTTCCTCGGTGAGATCCTTCACGCGTGTTTCAATATTTATTCCAGCGCGCTGGCACACCGAGTTGGAACGAGCCAGACCTACGCCATAAATGTAGGTCAACCCGATCTCCACGCGCTTTCCCAAGGGCAAATCCACGCCCACGATTCGCGCCATAATACTGCTCCTCCTGCACTTCAAATACTCGCGCTCAGTGAAAACCTGTTCGGACGCTGCCTCAACAAAACCAGGCGATTGCGGACACGCTATCTGCTAGCGTTAGCCCTGCCGTTGCTTGTGTTTCTTGGTGGCGCAAATCACCCGCACCACGCCTTTGCGGTGAATCACCTTGCATTTATCGCAAATTTTCTTGACCGATGCTCGAACTTTCATAATCCTAAAACCTCGTCTATTAGAGCCACCCGCAGTGCTGACTACGGTCGCGTCAAAACCCATGGACCGTTCTTTGTTACCACCACCGTATGCTCGAAATGCGCCGAATGGCTGCCATCTTCCGTTACCGCCGTCCACTGGTCCTGCAGGACGCGGGAGGCGTAATGGCCCATGTTTACCATCGGTTCGATGGCTAACACCATTCCCTCTTTCAGTTTCGGCCCCTGCCCCGCCGGCCCGTAGTTGGGAACCTTGGGGTCCTCATGGAGTTTGCGACCAATGCCGTGTCCGACAAACTCCCGCACCACTGAAAAACCATTTTTTACTACATGCTGCTCAACCGCAGCGGAGATATCTCCCACCCGATTGCCCAATCGCATTTGTTCGATGGCGGCTCCGAGCGACTCTTCCGTAACTTTCAGCAGCTTCTGCAACTCCGGGGTAATCGCACCCACGGGTACCGTAATCGCGGAATCACCGTAATATCCATCTACTTCAACGCCGACATCAATGCTAACGATGTCCCCTTCGCGCAATACTTTCTTCGGAGACGGTATACCATGCACAATCTCGTCGTTAACCGAAGTACAAAGAATGCAGGGGTAATTGTAAAGCCCCTTAAATGCGGCCTTGGCCCCGCGCTTGGCCAGCCACTTCTCCGCAGCAGTCTCCAGATCGAACGTCGAAATTCCCGGTCTCACATGGGCGCGCACTTCGTTCAGCAGCTCCCAAGTGGTCAGGCCAGCCCGGCGCATCGTCTCAATCTCCAAGGCTGACTTGCAGATAATCATCTCTCAAAGTCCTGAAACCGCCGCTCCGCTACGCTGCCCTTAAACCGCCGCGAGGAGCTTGCTCAGATCCTCCGTGATTTTTTCCGGCCGCTGCTCACCATCCAACTGGACCAGCCGTCCGTCTTTCCGGTAAAACTCAATGAGTGGCGCCGTCAGCAGTTCGTATGCAATCAAGCGCTCACGAATGGCGTCCTCGCGGTCATCCGAACGCTGGACCAACGCCGTTTGATCCAAATCGCAAACCAGATCCGCCGCTGGTGTTTTCGTTTTCAGGTTATACACCGCGTGGCACTTCGGACAGGTGCGCCGTGAACTAAGGCGCTCCACAATCAAGTCGTAGCTGACTTTCATGTTCACTACGACCGGGTCCTGCTGGCCGCGCGACGCCAGAATCTGCTTCAGCGTCTGGGCCTGTGCCACCGTGCGCGGATAACCATCCAACAAAAATCCGCTACTACAATCCGACTGGAGCAGCCTTTCGCGCACCATGCCGTTTACAATCTCGTCGCTGACCAGTTCACCGCGATCCATGGACGTCTTGGCCAGCATCCCCAGCGGGGTTCCTTCCAGGACATTCTCGCGGAAGATGTTACCCGTCGAGATATGCGGAATCCCCAGGAGCCGGGAAATCTTGATGGACTGCGTTCCCTTGCCTGTTCCAGGCGCCCCCAAAAAAATCAATGGCAGCGCGGCTCGAGTACTGACCTTCCAGTTCATCCGTCTCGATCGCTCCCGCAGGATGCTTCTCTCTTACATTTCCAGACCCGCGCTGTGCAGACTGGGAATCGCCAGGAGAAGACTAGCCGGCGATCACTTCCACTTTGCCACCTGCTTTGAGAATCTTTTCCTTCGCCGACTCGCTGAACTTGTGCGCTGAAACGGTTACAGCCTTTTTCAGCTCACCTTCCCCCAGCACTTTCAAGCCATCATGAAGACTGGATAGGACGCCGGTCTTCAGCAGAAACTCCGGAGTGATGACCGTCTCTTTCAGCTCCGCGATGCGATCCAGATTGATGATCGCGTATTCCTTGCGGAAAATATTGGTGAACCCACGCTTCGGGACGCGGCGTTTCAAAGGCATCTGTCCGCCTTCAAATCCGCGCTTATTGCTCGTTCCCGATCGCGACCCCTGACCCTTGTGGCCACGGGTCGAAGTCTTCCCGTGTCCGGAACCCATGCCACGGCCCACACGCTTTCTGGCGTGGGTCTTTCCCGCCGGCACTTGAATCGAACTTAAATTCATAATCTCTTGCTCCGTCCTGCTTCAGCAAACTCTATTCCTGCTGTGCCATTCCGCTTGATCCCAACTAATCGATGATCTTAACCAGATGAGGAATCTTGGCAACCATGCCGCGAATGCCCGCATTATCCGGCTTTACGACCACCTGCTGTAGTTTGCGCAATCCCAGACCGCGCACAATCAACTTGTGTTTTTGCGGACACGCAATGGCACTCATTACCCAGCGGATTTTGATCGTACCCTTGGTTGAACCTGTTCCTGTTGCTTTTTTCGCCGCGCTCATGATCTTCCTATCTCCTGCTGCCGATTACTTCGATCCCGTTAGGTTCGCAATCTCCGGACTAACCCTCTGCGGGAATCACTGTGCCATCTTCCGCCGCTGGGGTACGGCGCTTGCGTTCGCGCAACTGGCCCAGAGCTTCCATCGTGGCACGAATCACATTATGCGGATTCGTGGTGCCGAGCGACTTTGACAAAACGTCATGAATGCCCACAGCCTGTAGAATCGCACGCACCGCGCCGCCCGCGATCACTCCGGTGCCCTCAGGCGCCGGCTTCAACAGAACTAATCCTGCGCCGTACTTGCCGAGTACTTCGTGCGGAATCGTAGTCCGATACTTGTTGATCTTTGTCAGATTTTTCTTCGCGGCTTCAATGCCTTTGCGGATGGCCTGGGGCACCTCGCGTGCCTTACCGCTGCCAAATCCGACGACGCCCTGGTCCGGGTCACCCACGACGACCAGCGCGGCGAAGCTCATGTTCTTACCGCCCTTGACTACTTTCGTCACGCGGTTGATATTGACGACCTGATCTTTCAACTGAAGGCCTGCTGCATTTACACGTTCTACCAATCGTCCTCCTAAACTGCTGCCCTACCAGATCGCTTCCCCCAATGCTGCCTACAGATAACGAGCCTCAGTAGCAAACTAAAACTTCAACCCGCCCTCGCGTGCGGCATCGGCCAACGCTTTCACGCGACCGTGGTACATGTACCCGCCGCGATCAAACGCCACTGTTTCAATACCCTTTTCCTTTGCCCGCTTGGCGATTTCCAGGCCGATCATCTTAGCCGCAGCCACTGTGCCGCCACTTTTCTCCGCGAAACTTTTCTCGGCCGTACTCGCAGCCGCCAGCGTTTTGCCGACGGTATCATCCACCACCTGTGCGTAGATATGGTTCAGCGAACGGTAAACATTCAAGCGCGGGCGCGCCGGATTACCCGACAAGGTTTTGCGCAAACGTGTATGAACCCGCTGGCGATGCTCATTGCGTAAATGCTGTTCGATCATATTCCTGCGCCGTTCCCCTGCCTGGCCTGTTCTGGTATGTCCAGGCTTGTCCAGGCTGAATTTCAGCCAATCAATCTTTTGGGCCTAATGGCACCGCTTAAATTATCGCCAACTGCCCGCTCCGGCTTATTTCGAGCCGCTCGCTCCGGCCTTGCCCTGTTTCTTGATCAGTACTTCGCCGACATAGCGGATGCCCTTGTTCTTGTAAGGGTCCGGTGGGCGAAGGCCTCTAATTGTAGCCGCCGCCTGGCCGACACGCTGGCGGTCAATCCCGGTGATGGACAACCGGGTCTGCTTGTCAATCGCAACCTGAATGCCATCCGGCAAAACAAACTCAATCGGGTGCGAGTACCCCAGCGCAAAACTGAGGACCTTGCCTTTGGCTTCGGCGCGATAACCGATACCGACGATCTCCAGTTCCCTCTGGAAGCCCACCGAAACACCAGTCACTGCATTCGCCAGCAGGCTGCGTATCAGCCCATGCATGGCGGCAAGTGAGTCATCGCGACGCTGCACGTGCAGCACCGCGTCCTTCTTCTCCACGCTGATGCCATCCGGCAAATCAACCTTCAATTCGCCTTTCGGGCCCTTGACCTTGATCAGCTCACGGCCGATCTGGGCCTCGACCTTGGCGGGCATTGCGATTGGTTTTTTTCCTATCCGCGACATGTCGTTTGTCCTATCCGAGCTTCTTCCAAAATTCCTTTAGCAAACTTCCACCATATATTCGCCGCCCAGCTTGGCTTTGCGGGCGCGAGAGCCGGTCATCAACCCCTGCGGCGTCGTCAGAATCACGTGTCCCATTCCGCCCAGCACCGAGGGAATCCGTGAGTGCTGCACATAGACACGGCGTCCGGGACGAGAAACGCGGCGCAGGCGAGTGATCGCAGGATCACCGGCGCTGGTGTACTTCAAGTTGATCCGCAGCACTTTCTTGCGGCCCTCTTCAGCTACTTTGTAACCACTGAGGTAGCCTTCATCCTTGAGGATCTTGGCGATCTCCACCTTCAACTTGGACGAGGGCAGCTCGACCTTAGGGTGCCGCGCGCTCAATCCATTCCGGATGTGTGTCAGCAGATCGGCGATGGGGTCGGTCATGTTCATGTGATTCTCGTTTCACTCCTCAAATCAAATCCGCTTCAACCTAGCCCGGATAATCCCCGGCTATTGCCAGCTAGAACTCTAAGTGGTCGGCGGCTCCTACCAACTCGATTTCCGGACACCTGGAATCTCGCCGATCAGCGCCAGCTTGCGAAAGCACAGGCGGCAGCAGTTGAACTTGCGCAGATACGCGCGCGGCCGTCCGCACAGCGGACAACGGTTGCGTTGCCGCGTGGAAAACTTTGGCTTCTTGAGCGCTTTGGCCTTATGCCCTAGTGTTGACATCGTCCTTAACTATTCCTTTCGCTCAAACCAAACTGCATTTCCATTGCGTGCTAAACGCCTGCGTACAGCACATCCACCTAAAAGAGTACTGGCTAAAAAACTACTGGCGGAATGGCATCCCCATATGCTTCAACAGCGAGCGGGCTTCTTCATCGGTCTTGGC
Source organism: Acidobacteriota bacterium (assembly GCA_009691245.1). NCBI lineage: Bacteria > Pseudomonadati > Acidobacteriota > Acidobacteriota bacterium. The sequence goes on from SHUM01000045.1 coordinate 22,199, forward strand.
ATCGGTAACCAAGGTGATGTTCATGCCGCGCGTTTTATCGATCTTCGAGTAATCAATTTCCGGGAAGATCAGTTGATCACGCAGCCCCATGGTGTAGTTGCCACGGCCATCAAACGCTTTGCTCGATAGCCCGCGGAAATCCCGCACGCGCGGCAACGAGATGCTGACCAAACGATCCAGAAACTCGTACATGCGCCGGCCCCGTAAAGTAACCGAGCAGCCGATGGGCATGCCCTCTCGCAACTTGAATTGCGCGATGGACTTCTTGGCGCGGTGCACAATCGGCTTCTGCCCAGTGATCTGCCCCAGTTCCCCGACCGCGGTATCCAGCAGCTTGATGTTTTGAGTTGCTTCGCCCACACCAATGTTGATGACAATCTTCCGAAGCTTCGGAATCTGCATCACGTTCTTGTAGGAGAACTCCTTGGCCAATGCCGGAGCGATCTCTTTCGTGTATCTTTCCTGCAAACGATCCATTGCCAACTCGCCTCGTTCTTTCTCTTGCCTTGATCGGGAGCTTGATTCCAGCCCGGCCTATCAGTGTCCCGTCATGCCTCAAGAGGCCGATTCAAAAACTACAAGTAGAATGCCCGGTCCGTTAATCGAGCGAGTTGCCGCACTTGCGGCAGGCCCGCGATTTCTTTCCATCCGGAAGGGTTTGTACTTTGGGCCGGTTCGGCCCGCACGACGGGCAAACCAGCATCACATTGGAGATGTGGATGGTACTCTCTCGCTCCACGATTCCGCCCTTGATGTTTTTCTGTGGGTTGGGGCGGGTATGGCGCTTGATCACCATCACCTGCTCGACCGTGATGCGCTTGCGCACCGGGTCGGTACTCAACACGCGGCCAGTCTTGCCGCGGTCTTTTCCCGCCATCACTTTTACCGTATCGTTTTTTCTAATCGTCAGCATGACGAACTCTCAATTCCTCTTCACGTCTACCGGATGGTCTCTGGTTTAGAGGACTTCCGGAGCGAGTGATACAATTTTCAAAAATTTCTTTTCGCGCAGTTCGCGTGCCACGGGACCGAATACGCGCGTGCCCACCGGCTCGCCCGCGTCATTGATCAATACCGCCGCGTTCTGATCAAAACGGATATAGCTGCCGTCACGGCGCCGCGTCTCTTTGCGCGCGCGAACCACTACGGCCTTTACCACCGAGCCCTTCTTCACAGCGCTGTCCGGCGCGGCTTCCTTGACGTTCGCCGTAATGACGTCGCCCAGTCCCGCGCGGGCTCCCACATCGCCACCCAACGGAAGAATGCAGGAAATACGCCGGGCTCCGGAGTTATCCGCCACTTCCAGGATGGTTCTCATCTTAACCATAAAGATCGCTCCCTAGCCCTTGCCTACTCTTGCTGGCCCAATTCCAACAGGCCCAATCCAGTTATTCAGCCTTCGCGGCGGCTTTCGCCGGTGCGGTGGTAATCAACTTTGCCTTGCGGATAATTTCTTTCAACCGCCAGCGCTTAAGACGGCTCAACGGGCGCGAGGACACAATGCTCACCCAGTCGCCGACATGGCATTGGTTGGTCTCGTCATGAGCATGAAACTTCCTGCGCCGGTTGACGAATCGCTCATACAGGCGGTGCGGGATGCGGCGAGTTACTTCCACCACAATGGTTTTATTTCCCGCGACACTGACTACCTTGCCGACTTCAGTCGGCCGGTGCCGGCGGGCAACCGTTTTATCTTCCATCTTTCGTCAGCTCCCTTTCCCGCTGTATCGTTTTCATGCGCGCGATGTCGCGCTTCATGCCACGAATCTTTCCCAGGCCCTCGGTCTGTCCGGTGGCTCCCTGGAATCTTGTTTTCCAAACCAAGCTGGTGGTATCGCGCAGCTTCAGATCCATCTCCGCGCCAGCTAATTCCCTGAGTTTGTCGGCCTTCATAGCCCCAGTTCTCCGTCCCGCATCACGAATTTCGTCCGGATCGGCATTTTATGGCTTGCCAACCGCATGGCTTGGCGCGCCATCTCCACCGGGACACCTTCCATCTCAAACATGATCTTGCCCGGTCGCACCACCGCCACCCAACCTTCCGGCGCCCCCTTACCCTTACCCATACGGGTTTCGGCGGGCTTCTTGGTGATGGGCTTGTCCGGGAACACGCGTATCCAGACTTTGCCGCCACGCTTAATGGTGCGCGTCATCGCAATACGGCTCGCTTCAATCTGCCGGGCGGTGATCCATGCGACTTCCATGGCCTTCAATCCGAACTCGCCAAACTTCAGCTCCGCGCCCCGATACGCCAAACCACGACGCTTCCCGCGCTGCTGCTTGCGATACTTAACTTTCTTCGGCATCAACATGGCCGCTATCCTCGAAACAGTTCCAAATTCGATTTAGGCTCAATTAGTCTTACTGGCCTATTTAGTTCCCAACTCGGCCTTCGGTGTTGCCACCGGCGCGCGCGGTGCACGCTTCTTGGTTTCAAGAATCTCGCCTTTGTACACCCAGGTCTTAATTCCAATCAAGCCGTAAGTGGTGAGCGCCTCGGCCGTTCCGTAATCGATATCCGCGCGCAAGGTTTGCAGGGGCAGACGCCCTTGCAGATGCCATTCGCTGCGGGCGATTTCAGCGCCGTTCAACCGGCCCGAAACGCGAATCTTGATTCCCTTGCAACCAAAACGCACCGCGGAGTCCACTGACTTGCGCATGGCACGACGGAAAGCGATACGCTTTTCAAGCTGCAGCGCAATCGACTCGGCCACCAACTGGGCGTCCAGTTCCGGCTTGTACACTTCCTGAATATCCAGGTAAATCTCTCGTCCTGTTTCCTTCTGCAGATCCGCCTTGAGCTTGTCGATCTCGGTTCCCTTGCGTCCGATGATGATGCCGGGACGCGCCGTGCGAATGCCGATGCGCAGCTTGTTGGCCATGCGGTCGATTTCGATCGATGAGATGCCGGCGGCCTTCAGGCGGTCCCGCAGGGTCTTCTTCAGCTTCAAGTCCTCGTGGAGCCACTTGGCGTAATCTTTCTTCGCATACCAACGTGATTTCCACGGCTTGTTGTATCCCAGCCGGAAGCCATAGGGGTGTACTTTCTGTCCCATTCTTATCCTCTCGATTACCTAAAACCGATCGTGCCGCTTGTTCCCGTTCAAATGTCTTGGCGCTTTCGCCCGCGCACTAGCTGGCCGAGGGGTGCTTCTCGGCAACCTTCACCGTGATGTGGCAGGTACGCCGCACATAGGAATGTCCGCGTCCCATCGGCGCCGGACGCATCCGCTTGGCGCGCAGGCCGTCTCCGGCAAATACCTCCGAAACGATGAGGTCATCGACATCGACCGTATCGGACTTGCCTTCCGCGTTGGCGATGGCCGAGCGCAGGGTCTTCTCGACATCCTTGGCCACATGCTTCTTGGTGAACTTCAACAAGTTCATCGCATCGCCAGCAGCCATGCCTCTGATCAAATTCAACACCAGGCGGGCTTTGCGCGGCGAACACCGGACGTTCTTTGCAATGGCTCTTGCTTCCATCTTCCTGTCCTCTGCTACTAAAAGCTAAAGTGCTGCCAATACTCTCCACTCAATCTGCTGTCGCGATTCTATTTAACTTCGCGCCCCGTTCGAAACCCCATCCATACCTGCTACTTCTGTGCAGGAGCCGGCGAACCGGCCTTTTCCGGCCCCGACTTGGCCGTGTGGCCGCGGAAACTGCGCGTGGGTGAAAACTCGCCGAGCTTGTGTCCCACCATGTTCTCGGTGATGTATACGGGAATAAACTTCCTGCCGTTATGCACGGCCAAGGTGTGGCCCACCATATCAGGAGTGATGGTCGAGCGACGCGACCAGGTGCGAATGACTTTCTTGTCATTGGCACGATTCATCGCCTCCACCTTTTCGTTCAGGTGGTCATCTACGAATGCGCCTTTTTTAAGTGACCGCGTCACGCTTTACTCCCCCATCCAAAATTCATTGCCCATTCGGGCCCAGTCGGCGCCCATTTCCATTCGCGCGAAACCAGATCGCGCTCAACCAGAGGGCGTTTACTTGCGGCCCTTACGCCGCGAAACGATATTTCTGTCGGTACGCTTGTTGTGCCGAGTCTTATATCCACGCGTCGGCTGCCCCCATGGCGTAACCGGATGACGTCCGCCCGAGGTCTTACCTTCACCACCACCGTGCGGGTGATCCACGGGGTTCATCGCCACACCGCGAACCGTGGGACGCTTACCCAACCAGCGCGTGCGTCCGGCCTTGCCGATCCAAACATTTTCGTGATCGGTGTTGCCGACTTGTCCGATCGTGGCCATGCACTGGACCAGCGCGCGGCGAACTTCTCCCGACGGCAGCTTGATCTGCGCGATGCCGCCTTCTTTCGATACCAACTGTGCCGAAGCTCCGGCGCTGCGCACCATCTGCGCGCCCTTGCCAGGCCGCAGTTCGATATTATGAATCGTTGTGCCGAGCGGAATATTTCGCAGCGGGAGCGCATTGCCCACCAAAATATCCGCGTCCGGCCCGGACATGATATTCATTCCAACAACCAAGCCAACAGGCTGGATGATGTACCGTTTCTCGCCGTCCGCGTAGTGCAGCAGCGCGATGCGCGCTGAGCGGTTCGGATCGTACTCGATGGTGGCTACCTTGGCCGGAATGCCGGTCTTGTCGCGCTTGAAATCAATGATGCGATACTGGCGTTTGTGTCCGCCGCCGTGATGCCGTACTGCGATGCGGCCCGAGGAATCACGACCGCCGGTTCGCTTGCGTGGCTCCACCAAGGACTTCAGGGGCGTCTGCTGCGTGATATCACTGCGGTCGAGTGAGGTCGCAAATCGCCGCGTCGGTGTAGTGGGCTTGTATGTCTTGATCGCCATGGCCTAATGCCTGTCTCTTCCCTTACTAAGTGGTCTTACAAGTAACCCGCTCTCATTTCACGGGGGGTGCGCCGCATATGCCTTTACAGCTTCTCGGCGTACTCGATCATCTTCTCGCCAACTACCAACTTCACGAAGGCTTTCTTCCAATCCTTCTGGTAGCCAATTAATCGTCCGCGGCGCCGCTCTTTGCCGGGGAAGTTGGCGGTCCGCACCGACTCAACCTTCACCTTGAATAACTGCTGCACGGCTTCTTTGATCTCAGTTTTCGTGGCGTCCGGATGCACCTCAAAACACAAAGTGCGTTGTTCGTCCTTCGCCGCCAAACCCTTCTCGGTGATGATGGGGCGCGTAACTATCTGGTAGAGGTTCACGGCTGGAGTACCTCCTGCAGTTTCTCAATCGCGAGCCTGGAAATGAGCATGCGCTTGTATTTCAGGACATGGTAGGGATGCAACTCGCGGTTGGTTTGCAACTCCACGCCGGCCAGGTTGCGGCTCGACAACACCAGATTGCTGTTACCTTGCTGATCGACCAGCAGGACCGAACGATTCGCGCCCATTTTGTTCAGCGTCTCGCGCAGCGCCTTGGTTTTGCTAGTCACCTGAGAGAAATCTTCCACAACGGTAATGGCCTGGTCCTTGAGCTTGGCCGAGAGCGCTGAACGCAACGCGCCCAGCAGCATCTTCTTCGGCAACTTGTAGGCATAGGAGCGCGGTTGCGGTCCGTGAACCGTGCCGCCGTGCCGCCACAGAGGCGAACGGATGCTGCCGATACGAGCGCGGCCCGTGCCCTTCTGCTTCCATAACTTGCGACCGCTTCCCGCCACTTCGCCGCGGCCCTTGGTCGCATGAGTTCCCGAGCGCTGGCTGGCCATGAAACTGCGTACCGCCTCGTGCAGCAGAGTATGATTAATCTCTGCTCCAAAAACGGTGTCCGACAGCTCCATGGTGCCCACCGGGACATTTCTTAAGTTTCTAATTTCAACGCTAGGCATGTTGCGAATCCCTAACACCCAAAAAGTTATCCAAAACTACGATCTACAAATCTGTCTGCAAAACTGAAACTATTTAATGATCTTGCGAATCACCAAGTACCCACCGTTGGGCCCTGGAATAGATCCCTTGACCCAAATCTGATTCTCTTCCGTGTCGATTTTCACGATCTCCAGGTTGCGCACCGTAACCCGCGCCACACCCATATGGCCAGCGGCCCGCACACCTTTCAGCACGCGCGACGGCCACGCCGAAGATCCAATCGAACCCGGCGCACGGTGGAACATCGAACCGTGCGATGCCGCACCGCCCGCAAAGTGATGGCGCTTCATCAGGCCCGCGAACCCGCGGCCCTTGCTGGTGGCAACTACGTTTACTTTTTCTTTGGGGGAAAACATGGAGACGTTCACGGCATCGCCCGGCTTGGTCTGCTCAGAGCCCGCTTCGACCGGAACTTCGCGGACAAAACGAGCAGGCGCTACACCCGCCTGCTTAAAGTGCCCCAGGGTGGGCTTGCCGGCATGACGCATGCGGCGCGACTCAACCAACGCAATTTGCGCCGACTCATACCCATCCGCAGCCGCAGTCTTGCGCTGCACCACTACGCACGGGCCAGCCTGCAACACCGTTACTGGAACGACGGCGCCGTCCGTGGTGAATATCTGGGTCATCCCAAGTTTTTTACCGAGTATCCCGCTAACCATATTCATCCCGTCTTGCTAAAATTCCAGACTACTTACTTACTCTCCGCTTGATCACCGCAACATCGGCATCGGCGATTTTGCGCACGCCGTCCGCAGGACCTATTTGTGCTCTTTGCCGAAGGCTTTGATCTCGACGTCGACGCCTGCGGGCAGGTCCAACTTCATCAGCGCATCCACCGTCTGCGGCGTGGGCTCAAGAATATCCACTAAGCGTTTATGCGTGCGAATCTCAAACTGCTCACGCGCTTTCTTGTCCACATGCGGCGATGTCAGCGTCGTGTATTTATTGATCACCGTGGGAAGTGGAATCGGCCCGGCAATTTGCGCGCCGGTCCGCTTGGCAGTCTCCACAATCTCGGCCGTGGACTGATCCAAAATCCGATGATCGAAAGCTTTTAGTCGAATGCGAATGCGTTCCCGCACCATGTGTCCTTCTCTCTAGTACCCGTCTCTTACCCGCAGACTGATTTTCTCGTATCCGTTAGGCGATGATTTCGCTGCCTCATGTTAGGCAATAATCTCTGAGATGGTGCCGGCGCCCACGGTGCGGCCGCCTTCGCGGATCGCGAAGCGCAGGCCCTTCTCCATCGCGATCGGCGTGATCAGCTCAATCGACAGCGCCACGTTGTCCCCGGG
>SHUM01000046.1 GCA_009691245.1 Acidobacteriota bacterium
AACCTGCCGCAACACCGTTACGATCTGCTCTGGTTTGTACCTCTGCATCGGCATATTCAAATACCTCCCTCATGAGATTCTCTCTCACTTCGGCTGGTATCGAAATCGCCGGGCAGGTCAGCAGTTCGCTACTTGTCGCACGGGAGATCACTACTCCCTGCCTACTCGGTATAGGTCATTAGCAGGCCGGCCAGCACGACCATCAATATGGCGAAGAGGTTGCGCATCAGGCGCGGCTGAAACTTGCCCACGTCGGCGATACCCTTGGCCAGCGCAATGCCGAAGCCGGTAATGGCGAATCCCAGGTGCTGGTGCTGGACAGCTTCCATGTCGGCGTGTGCCGTCGGCCCCATCGTCGCATGAGCATTGGGGTCGTGGTAGAGCAGCAGCAGCGCGCCCGCTCCCGCCAGCGCCGGGAAGATCGCCGACACCCACGCCGATTGCAGACGCAAGCGGATGCGCACGAATTCCACCGCGCTCAAGGCCAGCAGCAGCAGCGAGAACAGCTTGTGTTGCAACACCTGCATGTTGCTGCTGATGACGTATCTCAATGTCTGATTGCCCACCGGCCACGACTCCGGGTCGCTCCAGATCAGCAGATACACGCCAGGAATGAAGAACAGAGCCGCCCACAGATAGCGCATCCACGCGAGCCGTTGTGCCAGCCTCGGCTCGGCCACCGCCAGCAACCCCACCAACAGGACAAATATTCCCGCGAAGCGATGGTTGAACTCTGAGAATCGCTTGTCCACCGCAATCTCCTCGGCGCTCTTGCGCGGCTTGGCCGAAGCGCCTGACGCCGCGCCCGCCATCGCCGACGAATCATGCCCCACATGCTCATGCGACTCCGGCGCAGGCGCGGCGTGTTGATGCCCGCCTTCCTGCGCCGCCGCCCGCGCCGTGATGCCACCGATGCCCAGCACCAGCAAGCAACACAAAACTGCCGCCACCTTTTTCATGGGCCGATTGTGCCACAGGTGGAGAAATTTGGTCGAGGAAGAAAAGATTTTCGTCTAATGTCTTTTGGGAGCAGGAGAAGAAACTTCTATGGGTGTGCTTCGCCTGCCTGTTGCTGTTTGCGGCTGTCCACAATCCGCAGAAGCTGACTGGCGAACATGATAACTTCCGCCGCTTCAACAGGCTCTGCGATAACGTGGCGATGACCCGTGGAATTCCTATAAACACCAAATGCACCGACGAAAAGATGAGCCAGGGCTTTCTGCTCACCCAAGGGGAGTTGCGTGTCTGTGAGCGGTCCGACCGGTTGGCTGTTCTCTGCGGTTGCGAAAGCGGCCCGCATGAGTTTGTCGCCAACTAGGTCATGCGGGAATTTTCCCGCCTGTCTAACGGCGACTTCAACCTCCTTGAAGGCCTGGAAAATGGCCGTGTCGTAATCGCCGCGCAGAAATGCCGGATAGACTTTGCTGGCCAAGAGGGGATGAAGCTGGCCTTTGGGAAGCAGGTTAGCTTTGAGATAGGCGGCAAAATCTTCTCGCGATTTCAATCGTTGGCCTCGTCGAGTGACAAACACGCCAGATCTGCTATGGTCATCACCCCTCATGGCCAGGAATCCTTCATTGGCCAACCAATCCCATGCTTCCATTAGCGCGCGGTTGACTTCGTCTTTCCGGGTCGGGTAGATGGGATAGTTTCGAAGCTCAACGAAAAAGTTGGAATGATGCAGGTCTGCACCCCTATCATCTCGACTATTCAAGTGCATGAGCAGAACACCAGCCAGCTCCTCCACTTCAAGCGCGAGCAAGGTTTCTGGGTCAGGAACGAGCGAATTTAGAGTGAGGTTCATAGCGTGCTATAAGGGACGGTATCACACAAAAGAGGTCACCACACAGGAAGGCCGTTAAGATTAAAACCAATGAGGTGGTCCGCAAGATTCTCGACCGTCAGCACCGCTTGCTGTCCCGCAAGACACAATCTGAAATCATTGCCTATCACCGCGCCGCGGGCGAGGCCGCCATGCAGGAAGCGCAGCAGCGCGCAAAAACCCGCGGCCGCAAAGCGAGCTAACCCATCTTCACGATTGATGAAGAGTTTCCGCGTTCCACGCGAGCCCCGGCAGGGGCGATAGATAGTAGCCCACGGCGCAAGCCGTGGGTTACGGGAGCCAGGGAGGGACCAGCCCCGTAGGGGCGAAAGAACGTGACTGGAACTTTCTTTCACCCCTGCCGGGGTTGGTTGTTCTTTCCTTCCGTGAACCCCGGGCTTACGCCCGGGGCTACTTTATGCCGCTCCTGCCGGGGCTGAGAACTACGCTACAGCATCCCCGAAAACGGTCTGCGGTAACGGTCCAAAACAAACCCTTCCTTATTGACCAGCCCCGGCAGGGGCGAAAGAATATTCATCCCCAGATGAAACGCTCGTCGTATTCGATCTTATTCTTCTTCAGGAATTCCAGGTATTCCTCCTGAAACAAAATGTGGCGATGATACTCTTCCTGCTCCAGGATGTATTTCGCCACCGCCGCAGCGCTCGAATGACTCACGCTGTACGCCGCGTATCCGGTTTGCCATGCGAATCCCCGCGCACCCTTTTCGCGTTTCACCCAGCGCGAGAAATTGGACTTCAACACGCGGACCAACTCCTCCAACGCCAGGGCCGGTGGCATTGATGCCAGAAAATGCGCATGTCCGCCGCGCCGTTGATGGCGGTGGCCTTCCCACCCAGTTCCCGGACGATGCCGCCAAGATAAGCGTGCAGGTCGGAGCGCCATTCCGGATGGATTGGCGGATGGCGATTCTCCGTGCTGAAAATAATGTGGACCAGAAAATTGGAAAATGTATGCGCCATGCGACAGGCCGGTTCTTTCGCCCCTACCGGGGCTTGTCAAAAAGGGAAAATTTCTTTATTTAGCACCGTAACCCACGGCTCGCGCCGTGGGCTACTATCTACCGCCCCTGCCGGGGCTGAGAACCACTCTACAGCTTCCCTGAAAACGGTCTGGTTTTCAGGAACTCTCGATGCAATTTTCAGATTTACTGCCGTGCGCTGCATACGATCCTCACGTCCTGATGCGGAGGAAGAAGTAGAGGCCGCCGAGGCCGAACAATAGATTCGGCGACCAGGCGGCGGCAATTGGCGGCAACTGGTTCAGGTTGCCGATGGCTTCGAAGAGGCTGGTGGTGGCCCAGAAGGCCATGGCGATGCCCAGGCTCACGGCGATGCCGGTCAGCGCGCCGCGCTTGCCCATGGAGAAGGCGAAGGGCAGGCCGATCAGCGCCATGATCGGCACGAAGAGCGGGAAGGAAAATTTGCGCTGGAGCTGCACGGCCAGCGGCACCACGTCGAAGCCGCTTTTTTGCAGGTCGTCGATGTAGCTGCGCAGCTCCGTGGAATTCATCTGCGTGGTTTGCTTGACCTCTTTCAGAAAATACGCGGGCGGCTCGCGCAGTTCGGGATAGGCGCGCATCTCGAACTGCTCGAAGTGGACCGAGTCGATCATTCCAGGCGCCTCGGCCGCACCGGGCGCCTCAGCCACACCAGACGCTTCGCCCGCACCGGACATGCCTGCGGAGATGTCTAAAGGTGGTTCCCTGAAGTCGCGCTCCCATCCGGAAGAGAAGACCCAGCCCGGCCCCGATCCACTCGGTGTTTGCATATAGGTGGCGCGCTCGGCGGAGAAGCGGCGCTTCAGTTCGTACGTCGCCGGATCAAACTCGAAGATGGTCACGCCGCCCAGCACCTGTTCATTCGGCTCGAAGAAATTGTAGTAGTAGATGCGCGAACCTTCGCCGACTATCCATTGCCGGTCGGGCCGCAGATAGGTCTGCGCGGGGCGACCCTTGATGCGGTCGCGCACGGCATCCTGATGGCGGTTGGCCACGGGGACGAGGTAATACTCGAAGAAGAACAGGCCCACGCTGAGCGCGGCGGCGGCAGCCAGCACCGGCGCGGTCAGCCGATACAGGCTGATGCCGGAGGCCTTCGCCGCGGTGACTTCGTTGTTCTGACTGAGTATGGCGAAGCTCACCAGCACGGCCACCAGCACGCCCAGCGGCGTGATGACGTAGATCAGGTGCGGGGTCAAATGCAGGAAGTAATCCGCCACCATGCTGGCGGGTATCTGATGCTCGATGACGTCGCTGAGCAGATCCAGGAACAACGTAACGATCTCGATCAGCAGCACCAGCGCGGCAACGGTGATGACCAGATACAAGAGAAACGACCGCAGAATATAGCGATCCAGTATCAGCGGCCCCGGCATTCCATTGCGCAGTCCGCCGAGCGCAGAGGAGGATTCCCGTTCACCGGCATGGCTTTTTCGGGAGACAGCTTTGGCTATCCGACGCAGCGTATCGGGCAGCCACTCGGCAAACATCACCAGACGATCCGAGAGCGGGCTGACGCGGTCGGCGCGACTGAGCATGTAAACGCCGAGAGCGCCGAAGAAAAAGTTCGCTCCCCACACACCTGCCCAGATGGCCACCGTTCCGGCGCGCGCCAGCGAGATGCCTCCGATGAAGAGCGAATAGTAACCGCCCACCATCAGAATGGTCAGAATGATCCCCGACGACTTGCCGCCCTTGTGCGCCGCCAGTCCCAGCGGGATGGCGATCAGCGCGAGGAAGAACGCCGCCATCGGCAGCGCGAATCGCCTGTGAAGTTCAATGTGCGGTTCCATGTGCGCCTCGACGGAATCCGCATCAGCCAATGCCGCCTGACTCATGGCGTAGAGTTCCGCGTTGGTGCGCTGGACATTGGGCTTCACGGCGCTGGGAGAGGGCGCGGGCAGGCGCACCGGAATGTCCGTGGACTCGAAGCTGGCGATGGAGTACTCACCCGGCGTAGACCCCGTTTCATGCACGGTCCCCTGCGAAAGATGCAACTGCAACTGGCCGTACTCAGCGTCATTGAACAGCACGCCGTCTTTGGCCAGCGTAATTTTGGGCCGCGCGGGATTGGTGAGATCAGCGAGGAAAATGCCTTTCCACGCGGGCTGCGGTCCGGCGATGGCATCCTGCACGTAGAGGATCAGATTCGGGAAACGCTCTTCAAAGACGCGTGGCTTGAGTTGTGAAGCGATCTGGCGCAGGCCAATCTCGCGCTCGGCGAGGACGCGCTCGCGGCTGGCGGCGGGCGCGGCGTATGCGGAGAAAATGAGCGCCAGTCCGCTACCGAGCAGCGCGAAAGTCAGCAGAGGCGGCAGCAACATGCGCGTACTCACCCCGGCCGCGCGCAGTGCGGTGATCTCGCCGTCGGCGGACATGCGGCTCAGCCCGATCAGCGTGCCGAGCAACACCGCCATCGGCAGCGTGAAGGCGAGCGCGGGCGGGAAGGCCAACAGCGTCAGATAGGCTACCTGCCGCCACACAGCGGTATCGCGCAGGATGAGTTCCAGCAGGCGCGTGGTGTCTCGCAGAAACAGCACAAACGTGAACAGCACCAGCCCCAACAGGCCGTGCGAGAGTATCTCCTTGAAAATTTGCCGGTGGAGTATCCGCAATGGGACGCCTTTTTCCTCTACTACGACTCTGCCGCACCGCTACTACACCTCTACAACAGAAGACGCGCGCTGCAAAAAATTGTAGCATAGTGGCATCAGCAAGGTCCGTCGGCTGGTCCTGTGCTGCGGCGATTGTGCCGTGAACGGAAGCCTATTGTGCCGTACCCGGAAGGAAGTTTCACCAAATGCGTTGCCTAACTTGCGGAAACCGGATTCATGCGCAGATGAAAGAGTGTCCCAAGTGCAGTGCGATGATTCCGCTTGCGGCTTCGGCTGCGCGCGGAGCGGCTGATAAAACCTTCAAGGCGCTACAGAGTTGGAAGCCGGAGCAATCTCAAAAAAGCACGCCGTCACAGAGCACAGCACCACAGGGCACAACACCGAAGGGCGCAGGAACCTCGCCCTTCGGCGGCGCGATGTATCCGTCCGATTTCCCATCGAAATCAGGAACCGAGGAAATGGCCGAAGCAGATGGGACGACAGATGAGACGACCAATGATCGGCCCGCCGCGCCGCCCGCGCCGGCATGGTCGCGCTACATCATGCCGATCATGATTTTTCTGTGGATCGGCTTCCGCATGTTCGGCCCGGAGATTCAGCGATTCATTCAAGAAGGCGCATGGCCGAGTGGCGATGAAGAGACTGCCCCCGCTGCCTCAATCGAATCCCCGATTGAACTTGGGCAGTTCCTGCTCACCGACAGCGTGGTGGATGGAAAGCCGGGGAGCTTCAAAACTAAATTTTCGAAATCAAAAGATCAGCGGATGATCCTGTGGTCGAAGTGGCTGGCCAAGGGAGCAGCTCCCGACGCGGAGGCGCCTGCGCCCGAGCGCATCGTCGAGTTTGTATGGATACCGCCTGATGGCAAGCCGATGTCTGGAAAAACTTCCTACACATTGTTGGCTCCGCCGGAGCATGGCTTTATCGCCGTGGCCGAGATGCAACTCGGCGAATTTTCTCCCACCGGCCAGTGGCGCGTGGAGCCTCGAACAAACAACCCCAACGCGCGGAACACTCCTTTCGCATTCACCGTTGGGCCTTGATGACAGCGCCGCGACCGTCCAGAAGATGGGGGCTACGTAACGAACCTAACCCCCGCTCCATAACTGTCGCGGCTCTGTTCCGCGGCTCTGATCTATTCCGGCTTCAGATGGCGTTCCATCAACTCGCGCGCGGCGTCGCGCGGGGAGCGGCCTTGGCGCAGGATGGCATGCACCTGCTCGACAATGGGCATCTGCACATTATGGCGGCGGGCCAGCTCCAGCGTGGCATCGGTGGCATGTACGCCCTCAATGACCATGCGCGTGGACCCGACAATATCATCGAGAGAGCGGCCGCGACCCAACTCGACTCCGGCCCAATGATTGCGGCTCTGCGCGCCCGTGCAAGTAAGAACCAGGTCGCCCAATCCCGCGAGCCCGGACAGAGTCTCGCGGCGCGCGCCGCAGGCACAGGCCAGCCGCGTGATCTCACCGAGGCCGCGCGTGATGACCGCAGCGACCGCGTTCGATCCCAGTTCCAGCCCCTCGCAGATTCCCGCCGCGATGGCCATCACGTTTTTCACCGCCGCGCCCAGCTCCACGCCGATTACATCGGTATTCGTATACAGGCGAAACGTCGCCGTCGAAAATCGCCGCTGTAGTTCCATGGCGAGGTCTTCGTCTTCCGAGGCCATCACCACCGCAGTGGGAGTGCCGCGCGCGACTTCCCGCGCAAAGGTGGGACCAGAAAGGACGGCAATGCGCGGCATAAAGTGCGGCCTGAATACCTCGCGCACCACTTCGCTCATGCGCAGCAGCGTGCCGTCTTCCCGACCACCATATTCCAATCCTTTGACGGCGCTGACAAATATTTGTTGCGCTGAAACGATGGGCAGCATCTGTTCGCAGACGCGGCGCAGGTGCGGCGAGGGCACAGCGATCAGCACAATTTCCGCGCCCTGTAGCGTGCTGGCAAGGTCGGCGGAGGGTGCAACATTCGGCGGGATGGTGATGTCCGGAAGATACACTTCGTTGATTCGCGTGCGGCGCAGGCGCTCCGCGATATCGGGTTCGAAGACCCACAGATTCACGCGATCCACGTTGCGCGCCAGCGTAACGGCCAGGGCCGTGCCCCACCCCCCGGCACCGATGATGGCCAGCGTGCTCATAGCTGCTGAGTCAGCTCCCATCAGTCCACGCCAACCAAATGCTGGCGCAGCAGATCGAGTGCCGCCTGCGCGGCTTGCCAGCGAACCGGTTCGCGTTCGCCGGAGAACTTCTTCATCGCAACTTTTGTGCCGTCCGGAGTCGTTAGTGCAATGTAGACAAGCCCGACAGGCTTGCCCGGCGAGGCGCCATCCGGGCCGGCGATGCCCGTGATGGACAATCCGTAGGTCGCGCCGAGACGAGCGCGCACCTCGTTGGCCATCTGCCGCGCCACCGGCTCGCTTACCGCACCATGTTCTTCAATCATCGCGGTGGGCACGCCGAGCAGACGCTCCTTCACTGCATTCGCATAGCTTACGACGCCGCCAAGAAAGTATTTGGAGCTGCCTGCAACGGTGGTGACGCGCTCACCGAGCAACCCGCCCGTGCAGCTCTCCGCAACGGCGAGCGTCTCATCGCGCGCGGCCAACAAACTTCCCACTACGGCCTCGAGGCCCTTGCCATCATTTGAAAACACCACTGCGCCAAGAGCTTTCTCTAGTTGCGCGGCCAGATCATCCACGCAGGCGGTGGCCTCTGCCTCCGTGGGAGCAGTGCTCATTAGATGGACCTGTATCTCGCCAAGGGTGGCCAGGATGGTGGTAACAGGATTGGTGTAGCGCGTGAAGATCGGCGCGATGATCTCTTCCGCCGCCGACTCGGTCAGTCCGGTCATGCGCAGTTGCCGGCGGCGCAGATAAGCGCGCGGCAGGAGCTCTCGCAGCGGCGGCAGGACGGCATCGTTAAACATGGTTTCCAGCTCGCGCGGCGGGCCGGGCAGCAGGATCAGATGCTTGCCGTTGTGTTCCATCCACTGGCCAGGCGCGGTGCCGCGTGTGTTGGGCAATATCGTTGCGCCTTCAATCACCATGGCTTGCCTCAGATTGATCTGAGGCATCACCATGCCGCGCGAGCGGAAGCGCGCCACCAGCCATTCGGCGATGGCGGCATCGGACTGGAGCGCGCGGCCCAACACGGCCGCCGCACACTCCCGCGTCAGGTCGTCTGCCGTGGGCCCCAGCCCCCCGATGGTCATGACGATCCCGGATCGCTCCCAGGCATGTGCGATGGCTTCGGTCAGGCGCGGCTGGTCATCGCCGACGACAGTCTTGCGCACCACGTTCACACCCAGTTCGTTGAGCCGCGCGGTCAGGAATAGAGAATTCGTGTCGGAGCGGAAGGGCGTCAGCATTTCCGAACCGATGGCGATGATTTCGGCGTTCATGGGAATTTTAGTTCGCTACTGGAAGCAGCACGCGGGAGGATTTATTTCCCGGGCATCTTCTCGATTGTCTTCTCGGGCATCTGACGACCGCGCACATTCATGTTCAGGTGATAAACAGCTCCGGTGGTAACCAGGATCGCCGCTCCCGTGGTGAAGGCCAGTCCCACCAGCCCCGGGCCGGAGACCACCAGTTCGCACTGACCTTGCTGATTGATGCGCAGGATTCCTTTGCGGCCGGCCTGCGATGCCGCCACATACAAATTGCCATCCACATCAAAGGCCATGCCCTGAGGGCGGCCCACTCCTTGATAGAACTTTTCCACTACGCCCGTGCGCGAAATGCGCGAGATGCAATCGAAGCTGGAAGTGGTCGGACCCGTTACGTAGAGATAGCCATCCGGACCAAACGCCAGATGATAGGCCGAGATGCTCGGCTCCAACGTGGCGAAGACGAATATCTGCCGGTCGGGAGCGATCTTGAAGATGGTCCCGCTGCGGTCGCCTACGTAGAGAAACTCATCGCCATCAAACGCGATGCCCGTGGCCACGCCCATGCCCTCGGCATGGGTGGAGACTTCGCCGGACGGCGTAGCGCGATAAATATTGCCGTCGAAGCGGCTGGAGATGAACAGATCGCCCTTGCGATCAAAGGCCATCCCCGTCGGGTTCATGACCTCCGAGAGAAATGCTTTCACGTTGTAGTTGGGATCGATCTTATAGATGCCCACGGGCACTTTCTGTCCGCGCGAGCCGCTGAAGGTAACAAAAATATTTCCGTCGCGGTCGATGGCGGGATTGCCCACCGGGTGCATATTTTCGGCGATGGGCACGCCGACTTCTATGGGGACGCCGTCGCTGGACTCGCGGTGGTTATTGACCACCAGATTGCAGGAGACCGCGCTTTCCGGTATGCGTGCGATCAGCAGTCGGTCGGAGGACACCGTGAGTCCCGCATCAACGCCGTTCAACTGAACCTGCGGGGGCGGCGACCCGACCGTGGAAAAACCATGTCCGCGAATCTGCAACTCGCCACCGCTGATGGTGGCGCGCGGAGTGATCTGCTCGATAACGGGCTTGCCGTTCAGCGACCTCCGCTGTAACAGATTGGATATGATATTTTCCATAATTCAAATGGCCGACTATACCGAGCAGAACCATTGCTCCGTCAAGCTACCCCTAATTTTCAGTATATGGCCGAACGTGCCGGAAATTCCAGTCGCAATCCCGGTGGGTAGCGCCGCCATCCTGGCGACTCCAGCGGACGGCCAGAGACCGAAAGGCTACCGGCGCTACGTTTCGTCTTTTGATAAATCAGGATCGGCCCTATCAGGGATATCATCTTCCGCTGTGATGGGGACGGCCACGCGATAGAGTTCGCTAGCCCAGTTGCCCAAGTCGCGCTCGCGGCAGCGATCACCGCAGAATGGATAGTCGGGATTGGCTGGGCTGGTCGGCGAACCGCAGATACGGCAGGCGGTCAACTTCAGATTCTTCTGTTTCGCCATCTTGCGTCCTCAGCTTCTCCCTTTCGGCAGGCTTTCTTAAAAAACAATCGCGGAGTAGCCCACGGCCATCCGAAAGACAGGTTCGGGCGCCACGTCGAAGCTGGTGCGGTAATCCAGCATGACTCCGTGTTGGGAGCCGAGGCGCGCGGCGGCGGCCACCGTGGCGGCTAGCGCGCCCGCTCCGCAGGCATTCTGATGCTGGCGCGCTTCTTTGACGATCTGCTCCGCTTTCATATCAACCGCCAGATCGATGATCCGCTCATCGTTGCCGCGCATCCACTGGCGGGCGCGTTCGCCCGCGCCCTGGGGGCTGAACTGATAAAGCTCACCGTAGTGCGTCAGATCCGTGGAGCCGATCACGACCGTCTCGCGGCCTAACTTCTTCAGCACATCGCCAACGCGCTGGCCGATCTCCACGGCCTGCGTATCCGGGCTTACCGAGATGGGCACCACGCTGGCCTGCGGGAACCAGTGCCGGATAAATGGCAACTGAACTTCTATCGCGTGCTCGCCAGCATGCGCTTGGGGATCATCGGCTAACAATCGTGTCGTCGCATCAAGTATACGGGCGGCCAGTTCTTCATCCACCTGCACCGGCCCCAACGGCGTTGCCCACTCGCCGCGCGCGTACACCGCGTTGCGTCCAGCCCGGCGATGAATTGCGCCGAAGATGACGAAGGTCTCGACGGGCTGCTTCCGCTGAATCACGCCAAAGACCTGCGCGGCAACGGCGCCGGAATATTCCCAGCCGGCGTGCGGGACTACTCCCGCAACAATATGAGTCGGCTCCGCCGGCGCAGCGAAGTCTCGCAGAAACCGTTCCGCCGCACCGGCGCAATCTCCGGCATAGAACTCCGCGGCTGCTGGCTGTCGGGTCATGCTGCTCTCTACTCCTTGCGCTCTACTCCTTGTACAATTTTATACCCGCGCGGGAGTGACGGGAGCCTCTGTTTACAGGGGTTTTGCGGAGGCAAACGCACGAAGGCCCAGCCGTTACGCCGGGCCTGTTTTGGGTAGCCACGGTGAGCGTATTTCTCGCCGTGGGCCTGTGATTCCACGGGAAACTCCACGGCCAGAAATACGCTGACCGTGGCTACCCACGCAAACTCGTTATACAGGAAACAAAAATCTTAGAAAGGAATGTCGTCGTCGGTGATCTGCGAGTGCGTCTCGCCTCCGCCAAAGCTGTCGTCATCCGCCGCCGACTCCTGCGCACGCGGACGTCCGCCGCCCGCTGCCCGCTGCGGCTGCGGCTGCGACGATCCGCCACCGGAGGACTCGCTGTCGCCGCGGCGACCCAGCATCTGCACGTTGTCGGCGACGATGTCGATCGCGGTGCGCTTGTTGCCCTGCTTGTCTTCCCAACTGTGCGACTGGATGCGCCCTTCGACGTAGGCCTGTCCACCCTTCTTCATGTATTGCGCGCAGATCTCGCCGGTCTTGCCCCAAGCGACGATGTTGTGCCACTCGGTCTCTTCCTTCAGTTCTCCGGTCTTGTCCTTGTAGGCGCGCGTGGTGGCCAACGAGAACTTCGCCACTGACTGGCCCGAAGGTAGATAGGTCAACTCAGGATCGCGCCCAAGATTGCCTACCAGAATCACTTTGTTCACACCACGCGCCATAGGAATACTCCCGCAAAAGGTTCGGCACAACCGCCGCGCCCGATTATAACCGGATTGGGTGAGCTTGAGCCAGCCTTACAAATGCCGATTGATCCCGAGCAGGCCCGAACCGGCGCAAAGAGCTTTTGCTCCCGCGCGCTCGTTTCCTTTCCAGCCACCTCAACAATAGCGGCGCGTGCCCGCAACCCCGTGTTCGCCTTTACTTTTCCTGCAACCACTTCAGCGCGGTGATCATTGCGCTGGCCAACTGCTTGGGGCGTTCCACATGTGCGTAGTGCGTAATCGGCAGGTCGAACAGCGCGACGCGGATGGGCACGCCGGGGTTGCGCTTGCGGAATTCGTTGGCGATCTCGGCTTCGCTCGGAATACCATTCTCGATGCGCGCGTGCCCGTCAAGCTTGCCCACCAGCCAGATCATCTTCTTGTATCCGGTCATGGGCGCGCGGTTGGTCAGGAACAGGTCGCTGATCACCTCCTGCGCGTTCAGCGCTGAGTTGTTGGCGCGAACCGCTGCGCGAATCTCGATGGCGGTCTGCTCCAGTAACACATCCGCGCCGGAGTGCTCCACGTCCTGTAACTTCTGTTTGAAGACGGGGCGGCGGCGCTCCTCTTGTCGGAACCAGCAGGTAGCCACCTCCAACTTGTCCTTCCCCTTGCAGGGATTCAGCGGGCCGATATAAACGCTCTCGTAGGCATACTCGCCAGGGCTGCGCGCGCGCAGCGTCTGTACCGGAGCGTACTGAGAGTAGCGGCGCAGGTTGCTTTCGCGATGATCTTCCGGTGTCGAGAGAATTTTGTCCAACGCCGCCGGGCCGCCGCTGCCCCAGCCGAGGAACTGGCCGTTCATGCGCGAGCCCAGCGGCGTGTCCATCAGCAGGAAGGGAATCTCGCCGCCGGTCGAATGCCCCACCACCACGAGAGGCCCGCTGGTGGTCTTCCCGATGATCTGACGCACGCCGTCGACGACCACGCGAAACGTATAGACCGCATTGCGCACTCGAGCATCCTGCGCGGTCAGCTCACGGTCCAGCAGATACGCTGGAATGCGTTCGGCGTAGGAGTTGTCCGTCCAGCCGCCGTGTTTGTAATTGCCGGGAATGGTCAGCAGCAGCACCGGCACTTTCTGCGCGAGGTACTGGCCGAGGCCGGGGTTGTTGAAGAAGTCGACGTAGAACTCGTACCAGTTAGACGAGCCACCGTGAATGATGACCATCGTGGGCAGGCCTGGCGTTGCTTGATTCGGCGTGAGCAGCAGGCCGCCGATGTCCCAGTCCATGCCATACACTTTGTAGCGATGCTCGATCCACTTGGCGCGATAGCCGAGCTTGGCGGCGGGAATCGCTTCCAACTTGCGCGGGTCGAATGCTCCGCCGGGCGCGACGGCCGCCAGAGCCTTCACACTAGCGCCGCCGTCGGGCAGATCGAATCCCTGCTGGTTGAACACAGCTTCCGGCACGGCAGTGAAGACGGTGTCGGTGCGATAGAGCGCGAGCAGGTCGTCTTCGGGCGCGGCGCGCAATGACGCGATGAGGCCAAAAAAAACGGCTAGAAAAAGCAGCGCGCAGCGCAGCTTTGTGGTAACGAATCGTCTTGTAGAGTTCATGTTAATCCTCCTGCCAGAAAAGTTCCTTACGCGCGCGGCACCGTGACGGATACTACCGCGAAGTCTTCGACTCCACCATGGATTTCAAGGTGTCGATCTCGCGGCGCAACTCGGTTTGGCGCGAGTTGAGGCTGGCCATATATAGGATGTTCAGAATCCATACGGCCGCGTAGGCCCAGAAGATGTATTGCATGTGCGTGTTCCTTTCCTTTTGCTCTGCTGATCCGAGCCGCGACAGTCATGGAGCGGCCACCCAGCTCAATCAACGCGCTATATCAATCCTGCTCAAACAGGTCCGCCACAAACTCGGTTTCCCCAATTCCGTTCGTGCTCGTGTCATTCAACATCGTGGCCGCTCCATGACTGTCGCGGCTCGGATACAACCTACGCGCCCATCATCAACTCGCGGCGCAACTGGCGCACCTCTTCACGCTGCTTCTCCAGGCGCACGCGCAGCGTGGCCAGCAGGATGAACCACAAAACAAAAGTAACCGTGCTGATCAGCAGCACCATGCGCATCGTCGGGTCCAGACCCGAGCCCGGGCCGCCCATGATCACCGGCTGCGGATGCTGGGTGCGCCACAGGCGGATGGCCATGTAATCGAAGATCACCGCCGGGATGGCGAAGATGCCGTAGATGGCGGCGAACTTGGCGCGCTTCACCGGCTCTTCGATGAAGTCGCGCAGCAGCAGGTAGCTCAAATAAATCAGCCAGACGATCAGGCTCAGCGTCAGGCGCATGTCCCAGGTCCACCAAACGCCCCAGGCTGGCTTGGCCCACAGCGGGCCGGTGATCAGGCCGCCGGTGCAGAAGAGCGTCCCGATCTCGGCGCAGGCCAGACCGATGCGGTCCCACTTCATGTTGCTGGTGATGAGGTAGGCGATGCCCGTGAAAGAAACGACGAAGTAAGCCGGGAAGGCCACCGCCCAGCAGGCCATGTGGATGTAGAAGATACGTTGGGTGTCGCCCATGGTGACTTCAGTGGGCGCCCACAGAAACGCGCCATACATCGTCGCCACCATCCCCGCGGCGGTCAGCGCCATGATTGCCTGCATCATTTGTGTGCCACTCCCATACCTATTGTCATTCCGTATCCCCCGATTTATCGGGTGTGAGGAACCTGCTTTTCTCCTCAACCTGGAAATCAACAGCAGGTCCTTCGCTCCGCTCAGGATGACGACTCAATATGGTAACGCTCAAATCTGACTGTGCATGTACCACCAAACATCACCTCCAGAACCCTACCCGGCGTGCCGTCGGTACACTTCATACATCTCCGGCAAATGCTCCGGATCGTTCGGTCCCAAGAAGGCCGCCTTGCCGCGCTCCAAAATTAGAAGCCGCGTGGCGTGTTTCAACGCCAGGTCCAACTGATGCGTACAGAGTACGATGGTGCGCTTCTCTCGCGCAGCCTCGGACAGCATATTTTCCAACACTTCGGTGGCGCGGTCGTCGAGACCGGTGAAGGGCTCGTCGAGCAGGATCAGCTCCGGCTGCGTCAGAAACAGCCGCGCGATGGAGAGCCGTTGACGCATGCCGCGCGAATAGTTGCGTACCAGCTCGCGCGAGAATTGCGCCAAGCCCACCTTCTCCAGCATGCCGCTGATGGCCGCCGCGATGTTGCTGATCCCGTATATCCCGCCGTAGAAACGCAGGTTCTCTTCCGCCGACAGTTCATCGTAGAGAAACGTATTATGCCCTAGCAATCCGATCCTGCCACGCAACGCGTAATCGTCGCCAACCGTCGCGTCATTGTCAGTAGCGGCACCGAACCGCAATTCCCCCGCGCTGGGCCGCGTCAGCAGCGCCAGCATCTTCAGGAGCGTCGTCTTGCCCGCGCCGTTGCGGCCTAGCAGCGCGACGAACTCGCCGCTCGCGACCTCAAAGCTCAGGTTCTGCACGGCGGGGAAGTCGCCGTAGAGCTTGGTCAAATGGCGGGCGTGTATCTGCATAGGTGGACATCAAGTGCGAGGCGGGATACGCGTCCGCTATCCCTTCTTGTACAAATAGACGAAGCCGGCCAACAGCACCGCGCCCAGCCCTGCAAACAGTGGCCAGCGATACTCATGCAACGGATTCGGAATCGGCGTCAGCCCGCCTTCCTGGTCTTGCGTGGCCGAGACTTGATCGGGCGGCGCTTCGCCATTTACACGAAAGTTCACCACGTTACCCACCGGCTTAAGCAGATAGGCGGAAAAGCCCGAGGCATCATCTTTGCCCGCCGGGATCATGTTCTCTGACTCGATCTTTACGTTGTCGCCCGGCGTTACCACGTGAACCTGTTCAGGCAGGCGGTCGAGCGGCTTCGAGAAATCGTAGGGCTGTTGGTAGTCGAGCTGATAATTCACGCGGATGATTGACTCACCGGGCCGGATCGGATAGTCGATGGTATAGGTGTTAGGAACGGTCGCGTCCGGTCGCGGCGTCTGCGGCAGGGGCATGCCCGCCGCGCCTTGCAATGACACGCTGATCTCCCCGCGCGGCTTGGCTGGCAGTGTGAAGCGAAATGTTCCATTGGCGTTTACGTAAGCACGCGGCGGCGCGGATGTGTTCTCGATGAAGACTTGCTCCAGCACATTCATCGTGCTGCCGCTCGGGCGGACGAAGATAGCGTGTTCATGCACCACAAACAAGTCGCGGTCGGAACTTGAGTCGTAAATCGTAACCGTTACGTTGTTGCCCGTCGCCATACCTGGTGGCATGCCCGGCGGCATCCCTGGTTGGCCAGCTGGCCCACCGCCCATCACCGGCTGCGAGTAGGTCGCGCCCTGATGCTCGATGCGTAGAAGTCCCGGCGGGCCCGGCGTGCCACCCGGCGCGGGTACTTTGCTGAACTGGAAATTTCCCGCCGCGTCCGTGCGCACGATCTCCACCGGAACCATGCCCTGCGACAACTGGACATACTCGACGGAAACATTGGCAACGGGCTGCCCTGTCGTCCCATTGACGGCGCGACCCTTCAACCTGTCCGGGGTCATGCCAGGGTCCGGTGCCTGCGCATGTATTACACCCGCGGCGAGAACCCCGATGGCTATCAGCCAAGTAATGGTCATTCCAACGTAATGGTGGCTAGCCTCGCGATACATCCCGCAGCGATTGGGACCAGAAAAATACATTGATGACCTCGGAGACGCCCAGCGCCCATCCTCTTCCATAAACGAATGCCTATCGAAAAACGCGCCTAATCATTATAATGTCCTTCTCGCTGATTTTGGCATGATGCAGGCGCCGCAACGATTTTGCAACCGGATTACCATCGATTCGCAAGAGGGCTATAAGGAGGGGTTGGAAATGGCATGGAACCTATATGACGTGGTGCATTTGCTGGCACGCTGGCTGCATGTGCTTGCCGGCATCGTCTGGATTGGGCATCTCTATTTTTTTAATTTCGTGAACGTTCCTCTGCAAGCGGCGCTGGATGACGCCGGAAAGAAGGCTTTGGGTACTAAGCTAATGACGCGCGCACTATGGTGGTTCCGCTGGGGAGCCATGATCACTCTGCTGGCTGGACTGTGGTTGTTCACCCAGATTTACATGTACACGCCGGGAGCGGGCTTTGGTCCGAGCGGGTTCATGTATGAGGCCGGCGGCGGCATCTCCGACCGCGCGTTGTGGATCATGGTCGGCATGACCTTGGGCATCATCATGTGGATCAACGTCTGGTTCATCATCTGGCCAGCGCAGAAGAAGATACTGGGCGGCACGGCCTCCGCCGAAGAGCTACCAGGTCTGCGCCGGCGCGCCTACCTGACTTCGCGGACTAATACCTACCTCTCTGCACCGATGCTTTTCGGCATGTTGGCTCCTAACCATTACGCGGCATTTGACCTCCCAACGTTTCTGGTCTTCACTGCTATCGGCTTGGGTCTGATCTGGCACGCTGTGAAGTTCTCACCCAAGGTTGGGACTTCCATTTAACACAGTTTTCGTTGGTTAACTTACTCAAATACAACGGGCCGCAGTCCATCGCGGCCCGTTTGCAGTTAACCAATAGATATCTTGTAAATATAACTAAATAAACATGATAAAGTACATAAAAACGATTGCTATCTACGTCTCTGATTAAGCGCAATCATTGGCATTTTATACAGAAGGACTCGGATTGGAAGTCCGGAGACGCGAGACTATGGGCCCGCAGGGAGAATGGGTGGAGATGGCACCCAAGGGCGGCCAATCCTGTCTGGTCCTTTACCCTCGTGCCATGATGCCGGACTGGGAGAACCGCCGCCCGTCCATTGTTTTCCACTGCGCCGATGTTGAGCAGACTTATCAAGAACTGATGGCTCGGGGAGTCGAGTTTCGGGAAGCGCCCAAGAGGCTGCCTTGGGGCATATTCGCTCAGTTCACCGACCCAGACGGCAATGAGTTTCTCCTCCACTCCCCAGCGGCCTGACCTGCAAGGGGGATGATTGTATGGCTGGGTCGGAATATCCCGCGCCCAAAACAGCGCTTGACGCGACTTGCGATGCAAAAGCACGTCAGAGCGCACCGGAAGCCGCGGCCTCCCTGGGGTTGGAATGGCGCGGGCTGTTCGTTTCAAGACTCCGAAATGGCGGCAATCTATGAGTGAACAATCCGGATGGCACGAGGAAATGCAGTCGGCATTTCTTTACCGCGTTGTGGCAGAAAAAGAGGCGGGCACGCCGCGCCGGGCATTGTTTGCCGGCCTGGCGGATGCCGCCGAAAAACAGGCGGGGATGTGGCTGGAGACTGCGCGCAAGCAGGGCCGGATGCCCACCGAAACGCGTTACCAACCCGATCTGCGCACGCGCATTGTCGCCGACCTGATTCGACTCCTCGGACCACGGCACATGCGTCCCGTGCTGGCGGCGATGAAGATTCGCGGACTGTCCATCTATTCCAACGCGCCCATATCGGCCAGTCCAGCGGGCGGCGCAGGTGAGGGGGCGACTGAAGACGCCAGGCATGCCATGCCCACCGCAGCCACCACGGGCACCATGGAGCTTCGGCATCGGGGGCTCTCCTCCGGCGGAAATCTGCGTGCCACCGTCTTCGGCGTGAATGACGGCCTCGTCTCCAACGCCAGCCTCATCATGGGCGTCGCTGGGGCTACGCTGGATGCCGCCCGAAACAATCCATCCGACATGATCGTCTTGTCTGGATTCGCCGGACTGCTGGCCGGAGCGTTCTCGATGGCCGCCGGCGAATATATCTCGGTGCGCTCGCAACGGGAAATGTACGAGCACCAGATCGGGCTCGAACGCGAGGAACTGGCCGAGTATCCCGAAGAGGAAGCCGCCGAGCTGGCGCTAATCTACGAAGCGCGCGGCCTGAGCAGGCCTGAAGCAGCGAAACTGGCGCAGGCCATGATCGCTAATCCGGAGCAAGGTCTCGCCACGCTGGCGCGCGAAGAGTTGGGATTGAATCCGGAAGAACTCGGCTCGCCCTGGGGCGCGGCGGTATTTTCCTTCCTGGCCTTCTCCGCCGGTGCATTGATTCCGCTGTCTCCCTTTCTGCTGCTCAGCGTGGACCAGGCGCTCTACGTAACCGCTGCAGTCACAGCCATCTCACTATTCTCTGTCGGCGCCACGTTGAGCCTGTTCACTGGCCAGGCGGCGGTGCGCGGCGGCCTGCGCATGTTGTTCATCGGCGGCGCCGCCGGCCTGCTTACCTTCTCCATCGGCAAAATCCTCGGCGTTAATTTGTCATGAGCGCTAAAGCGAGCATGAGCTTACCCCCCGGAGGGGGCATGCCAAAGACAAAGTTGGGGAGGTAGTGAGTGGGAAAGAGGGAATGGAGAGAGATCAGTACTATGCTTAACACTCGACCCTGCGCGCGTTGGCCGTCGCGGTGTTAGTCGAGCAAAGTGAAGATGGCCGCGATTCAAGATTGGTGTTGAACTTATTAAAAACATCGGCCTCGGTTTTAGCCGAGGCCGATGGAAGTTCCAAAACTCTACCGAGCGCAACGTCATTAAATCTCGATTGAACGCCACGCTCCGCTCTACCGCATCTGTAAAGTTACCGGGTTGCTGAGGCGGCCGCCAGCATTGACTACTACTGATACGCTAATGCCGGTGCGGACGGTATCTGGGACGAGGAAGTTGATCTGATTGAGTCCGACGCAACAGCCAGCTAATCCCGCGAATTTAGGCTGTACAAAGATGCCATCCACCGCCAGGGAAACATCTAACGCCGCGGTGGATGCCTCGGTGGGCACGGCTCCGGTAGGCACAGCCGGAGTGGTTCCGCCCAGACCCGTTGCATAGAGAGTCAATATTTCATCTCGCTGCGCTGGATTCGCGGCGGTAACCAGAGAGCCATTGGCATGGGTAATAGCACCAGCTCCAATCCCATTGGACGTGGTTGTAAAAATTCCCGGTGCGGCAATCTCCACGTTGACGCCCTGACCATTACTCAGCCGGCCACCGACATTCACTTGTACACTGGCCTGCCCAGGACCAAGCTCGGAAGGAATCTGCACGCCCAGTTGTGTGGGTGAAGCATAGAAGAGGGGAACAGTAGTTCCGTTGACGGTGACCTGCGCTCCAGCCATGGTAGTGCCCAATCGGCCATTCGCGCCAAACGTAGGACCACATGCAGGAGGCAGGCACGTGGCTCCATTGGCGGTGAGGTTCGCTCCGAAAATTGCAGCGATTGAACCCGGCGCCAGGGACAACGAAGCGCGGTTGTAGCTCGCATTGTTTACGACACCGCCGGAAGTGATCAAGGGCAGCGGCGGCGCCAAAGTGAAAGTAATCGGAATTTCCTTCGGCGTGCCAATCGCTCCCGGTGAAGAAACCTGCACGTTTCCGCTGTAGGTTCCAGGGGCAAGGTTTCCCACGTTTGCGGCCACGACCAGAGCAGTATTCTGAGTTCCCGAGGTGGGCGAAATGTTCAACCAGTTGCCGCCATTTGACGTGGTGGCGAGGGCTGCCCAGCTTAAAAAACCAAAGGCCGCATCCGAAACAGTAATGGTTTGAGTCGCAGGGTTGCTGCCGCCGGAAGTTGCGCTAAACGACAAGCTGGCGGGAGACACCGCCAGGGTGGGAGCTGGAACGATGGCAATTGTCACGTTGGTGCTCACCGCCGATATCGCTTCGCTCAGGTTGTTCAAGGCAAAGGCATGGAGTGTCACCTGACTGGTTTGTGGTGTCGCGCCGGGAACTGCTGACAATACGATCGTTCCCGTATTGCCCAATCCGGGGCCAAGCGCCCCGCCGGAGACGGTGCTTGGCAAACCGGAAACAGTGAAATCCGCATTGCCGGTAAAATTGAAGCGGCTTATCGTAATTTCCATCCGCTGCTCACTGCCCCCGGGAATCATGCTGAGGACGCCTGGAACGAACGCTTCAAACGACACGCGCGGCGAGTTGGCTACATTTGAAATGCGGAGAATTCTGAAATTCCCCACATCGGAAACCAGCATACTGCCGGAAGCCGTGAAATTGATGGAGCGGGGATTACTAAAAGCGGTTTCAATCGCTTGCCTCCCCACGCCATTATCCGATCTCTCTCCGGTTCCGGCGATGGTTTGTATCTTCTGCGTGGGAGTGATAATGCGGATCCTGTTATTTTGTGAATCGGCGATGTAAAGTGTATTACTAGAATCCACCGTCAGCCCGTGCGGGGTATTTAATTGGGCCGATACCGCGGGACCAGCGTCGCCGGAAAATCCTTTTGGCCCGCTTCCAGCCACGGTGGAGATGATACCCTGTGGAGTAACTTTCCGGACTCGTGAATTATCACCCAAAAAGTCATACATTGAAATGTAGAGGTTTCCGAGTGAATCCAGCGCCAGTCCACGGGGCGCGTGAATGGAGGCGTCAATGGCCAGCCCGCCGTCGCCTGAGAATCCTTCAAGCCCGGTGCCCGCCACAAGGGTAACCACACCCGCCGGAGTGATGCGGCGTACGCGGAAATTTCCAGTATCGGCAATGTAAAGATTCCCCACGCTGTCAAAGGCTAGGTCCCCTGGACGATTCAGGCTGACCAAAAAAGAGGTGTCTCCTTCTGCGAAATTGCCCGTGCGGCCATTGCCGGCATACACGCGGCCGACCAACCAGAATGCCCATTCGAACCCAGGGCGCGGTTCACGAGAAATTCGGATGATGCGGCCTCGTGTGGTATCGGAAACATAAAAGCTGCCATCCAACCCAAAGCGCATTCCCTCGGCTCCGTTCAGATTGAGCTTAAAGGCTTCGGCAGCCCTGCTCATAAAAAAAGGGTCCTGGGGATCGAGGATCACCGCTCCGCCGCCCGCATACACTGCGCTTGTTCCACTCACATTAATGCGGGTGACGCGCCCGAGGTTCGTCTCCAGGACATAAACATTGCCCTCCGCGTCGCTGGCTACGGAATTGGCGGCAGCGAATGAAATATTCAGAGGATTTACGGCAGAGACAAGCTGTGCCTGAACGCGCGGCGTCCCGGCAGCAACCAATAAAATGCACAGGACAAGCCATCGGAACCAGGCACTGCGTTGATCCGGACAAACTCTTTTTATCATGAACATCACCCACCAGGAAATTGGTTTTAAAAACTTACTACCCCAGGGAAATCCACTTATCGCAACACGATCTCGACACACTAAGGAAATTTTATCATTCTAGCAGCTCCATTAGCCCTTCCAAAAATGCATTCGTTCCAGATGAGGCACATACCCAGATTCGCCAGTTGCCTGAATTCATCACTGATCACCGGCTATCACCGCACTGGTTCTTCCGGCTTGGCGTAGGCTTCATGCAATTTCACCGGCGCAACCTTGGGACGGCGCAAGCGCAGGTTCAGCATCTCCACGAAGATCGAGAAGGCCATCGAGAAATAGATGTAGCCTTTCGGCACATGAACGTCGAAGCCTTCCACCATCAGCGTCATGCCCACCAGCAGCAGAAAACTCAACGCCAGCATTTTCACCGTAGGATGACGGTCCACAAAAGAGCCAACCGGTCCAGCGAAGATCATCATAAATAGCACCGCTCCCACAATAGCCGAAATCATTATGCTCACGTTCTGCACCAGTCCCACGGCGGTTATCACTGAATCAAGTGAAAACACCATATCGAGAATGACAATTTGCACCAGCACGCTCATGAATGTGGGGGAAACTTGCGACGAACTGTGGCCGGTCTCACCTTCCAGCTTCTGATGAATTTCGTGCGTGCTCTTGGCCATCAGAAACAGACCACCGCCTATCAGCACCATGTCGCGACCGGAGATTTGGTTGCCTAGCAGGGTGAACAAGGGCTCGGCCAGACGGATCACCCAACTGATCGAGAGCAGCAGCCCAATGCGCATGAACATGGCTAGCCACAGCCCCAGTTGCCGCGCTTTCGCCTGCTGAGCCACCGGAAGTTTGCCCGAGAGAATGGAAAGGAAAATTACATTGTCGATCCCCAGAACAATTTCCAGACTCAAGAGCGTGAAAAAAGCGATCCATGCCTGCGGTTCCGTCAACCATCCCATCTGTGAAATCTCCTTATGCTCAATCGGCAATAAACTGGATGACATCGAACGCGATTTTATTTCTACCCATGCGCGCAATTCCGGCCGCTTGCGGATTAGCGCGGCTGGCGCAGGAGTTTTTTCATAATTTTCCCCGTGCCGCCTTTCGGCAGCGCGCTGATGAATTCAATTTGCCGCGGAATTTTGAATTGGGCCAGCTTGCCGCCAAGAAAGCTGTTCAAATGCTCCACCGTGGTCGTCGCATTTTTCCTTAGGACCACCAGCGCCTTAGGCACCTCGCCCCACTTCGCGTCCGGAATGGCGATGACCGCGCACTCCAGCACATCCGGATGCGCGGCGAGCGCGCGCTCAATCTCCAGCGACGAGATGTTCTCTCCGCCGCTGATAATGATCTCCTTCTTGCGGTCGACTATTTGAACGAAGCCCTGTTCGTCCCACACGGCCATATCGCCCGTGTGCAGCCATCCATCACGCAACGCGGCGTCCGTTTCAATGGGATTCTCCCAGTAACCATCGAACACGCCATCGCCACGAGCAACGATCTCCCCCATTGTCCGGCCATCCTTGGCGACCGCCCCGCCTTGCTCGTCCACCACGCGCAATTCTGCGCCAATGATCTCGCGCCCAGTCATGGCCTTGCGGCGGGCTTGTTCCGATTCGTGCGTTCCGCGGCCCATATCGCCGAACCGTGAGATGCTCAGCACCGGACCGGACTCGGTTAATCCGTAACCGCAGTAACACAGGCACCCGAAGGTCTTCTCCATGCGCTGAATCAGCTCAGGAGAAGCCGCTGCGCCGCCTAGCTCCGTCCACTCGAGCGATGAAAGATCGTGCCGGTCGCCGGTCGTTTCCAGATATTCCAGCAGCAGGATGGCCATCGTTGGCACTAAGCATAGCGCGGTTACCTTTTCGCGCTCGACCAACCGGCACACCTCCGCTGGTTCAAATTTTCTCAGCAAAATGTGCCGTGCGCCCACTGCCGTCAGCATGTGCGCGTTGCCCCAGCCGTTGGCGTGATACAGGGGAATGGTATGCACTTGCGCCATGTCCTCCGTGTACTGCTTGGCAATCAACGCGTTTAACGCATGCAGATAGAGCGTGCGGTGGCTCAGCATCACGCCCTTGGGGGCACCGGTGGTCCCGCTGGTGTAGAACATCTCGGCGATGGCGTCTTCATTTACATCCGTGCAGTCATTCGTAAGCGGCGCGGCCCACTCCACTAGATCGTCGTAGCTTCCTGGAAATGGGGATGGAAATTCGGTCCGTTCTTCGTTGTCGGTAGTTCTCGGCGGTGCGGTCAATGGAATGAAGTGCTCCAACTGAGGCGCTTCGGCACGAAAACCCTCGACGAGAGCGGCGAACTCCACATCGTAAAACAGTACCCGCGCATCGGAGTCGCGCAGGATCGCCGCCAACTCAGTAGCGGCCAGCCGAACGTTCAAGGGCAGAAGCACGGCGGCGGCCATGGGAACGCCAAAGTAGGACTCTAGCAGGCGATGGCAGTTCCAACTCAGCACCGCCACACACTCGCCCGACCGCACGCCGAGCGCGCGCACCCCACCAGCCAGACGGCGGCAGCGATCCGCAAACTCCGCGTATGTGAAGCTCTCCTCGCCGCACACCACGCTTTCCTTATTTCCATAGAGCCGGGCCGCTCGTTCCAGAAACCTCAGCGGGGTAAGCGAAATCTTCATCCTGAATCTCAGTCTCCCAACATTCCACGCACCAGAACGTTTCACAGCGCAGGAAGAAAGCATAACCGACTTGCACCGTCCTGCTCAATTGACGGCGTGAGTTTGCACCCGAGTTAGGGACGGGCCTCCGGCCTGCTCTACCCATGCCCTTCGCTCGCCTTCAATTGACGCTCGTGAAAACTAAAGAATATAATGAACTTTCTATGTTTTAGGTCTTGGCACTCTGAGCATTGTATTGAGGAGCGGTCGTGTCGCAAAAATTGGTTGCTGTCTATCCGGGCAGCTTCGATCCCATCACCAATGGCCATCTCGATCTGGTCGAGCGCGGCAGCAAGCTCTTTGGCGCGCTGATCGTCGCCGTCTTGCGCAACTCCGGCAAGAACCCGCTCTTCTCCGTCGAGGAGCGTGTCGAGATGCTGCGCGAGGCGACCAAGCATTACTCCAACGTCTCGATCGATTCCTTCGACGGCCTGCTGGTGGACTACGCCGCGAAAAAGCATGCCAAGGTTATTCTGCGCGGCCTGCGCGCGGTCTCCGACTTTGAAAACGAAATGCAGATGGCGCTGATGAACCGCAAGCTCGACCCGAACCTCGAGATCGTCTTCATGATGCCCGGCGTCGCTTACACGTATTTGAGTTCGCGCCTGGTGCGCGAAGTCGTCCAACTGGGCGGCGATGTGCGCGGGCTGGTGCCTCCGCTGGTCTCCAAGCGGCTGCACGCCAAGCTCGACGGAGACCGCGCAAAATCCACTACGGCCCCCCGCACGCGGAAGCTGTAGCCGCTCCCGCTTCCAAATCAGCAGATAAGAATTTTAATGAAATCAAATTGAGGAAATCGCAATGGCCAACAGCACAGCCAACATGACAAAAAGAGAGATCAAACTATCCGACCGCGTCTCGCGCATCTCCGTCTCGTCAACGATGGCGGTGGCCGCCGAGGCCGAACGCCTGCGCGCGGAAGGCAAAGACCTCGTCGACTTCGGCGCGGGCGAGCCGGACTTCCCCACGCCCGACAACGTGAAGGAAGCGGCCATCAAGGCCATCCGCGACAATTTCTCGAAGTACACCGCCGCGCCCGGCACCATGGAATTGCGCAAGGCGATTGTTGATCGCCACGCCGCCGACTTCGGCACGGCCTACACGCCCGCCGAGTGCATCGCCACTGCCGGCGGCAAGCAGGCCATCTTCAACGCCATCAGCTCGCTCATTAATCCCGGCGATGAAGTGATCCTGCCCGTGCCGTACTGGGTTACTTTCGCTGATCTAATCAACTACGCCGGCGGCACGCCGGTGATGGTGGAGACGCGTGAGGAGTCCGGCTTCGAGTTGACCGCCGAGATGGTCAAGAAGGCCATCACGCCGCGCACCAAGCTGGCCATCATCAACTCGCCGAATAACCCCAGCGGCGCGGTGGTCCCTCTGGCCGAGGCCGAGCGCATTCTGGAAGTCTGTGCCGCCAACAACGTCTGGCTGATGACCGACGAATGCTACTGCCAGTTCTTCTACGAGACCAAGCCCTATTCACTCGCGGGCGCTAAGAACGCCAAGGACAACATCATCGTGGTCGGCTCGCTGTCGAAGACTTACGCCATGACCGGCTGGCGCGTGGGCTTTGCGCTGGGACCAGCGCCCATCATCGGTGCCATGGGGAAGCTCCAGAGCCACAGCACGTCGAACCCGTCTTCCATCGCGCAGAAGGCCGCCGTCGAGGCCGTGCGCGGCTCGCAGGATTCAGTGCCTGTGATGCTCGCCGAGTATCGCCGCCGCCGCGACTTCGTGGTGCCGAAGCTCCGCGCCATCCCCGGCGTGGTCTGCAACATGCCGCAAGGGGCGTTCTACGCCTACCCCAACATCGGCAAATATTTGGGTGCAGGCAAAGCCGCGGCGACTGTTACAGAGTTGTCCAGCCGCCTGCTGCGTGAGGCCGACGTGGTGGTAGTCCCCGGCGAAGCCTTCGGCACCAACGCCCACTTCCGCCTCAGCTACGCCACCTCCATGGAGCAATTGGAAAAGGGCCTCGACCGCCTGGCCAAATTCTTCGCCGCGCAGGGATAACTCATGCCCGCTGGATCACCCGCAATTCGCGCTGTTCTGTTCGACGCCGATGGGGTGATTCAGCGGGGATTCTCCATCAACGCGCAGCCTCTGCGCGACTCCCTGAATATTCCTACCGATCGGCTGCCTGCCTGCGTCGCCGATCTATTTGCCGCTGAACGCAACGCCCTTACCGGAACACGCTCGCTCGAAGAGTGCGTAGCGCATCTGCCCGCTCAGTGGGGCTGCCGCGGAACTGCTGACGACATTATCCGTTCTTGGACTATTAGTCTAGAAGCCGACCCAGGCATGGTTGCAGGAATCCGCTCCCTGCGGGCATTGGGCATCCCTTGCTTCCTCGCTTCAAATCAAGGCCACAGCCGTGCTCGCTATATGTCAGAGGTAGTCGGCTACCGGAATATTTTCGATCGCGAGTTCTACTCCTGCACGGTTGGCCTCGCCAAACCGGGCCCCGAATACTTCCGACTCATTCTTCGCTAGATCGGCGTGAGAGCGAATGAAGTGCTTTTCCTGGATGACATCCTTGAAAACGTGAATGCGGCCGCCGAAGTGGGGGTTCGGTCAGTCCAATTTGATTGTTACCGCGATCAGCCCTGGAGCGAGCAATTGCGACAGATCTTGTTGAGCCATGGATTGGCCACCGGTCAATTCTAGCTGGCGGGGCCCATGACCACACTTAAAGCAGCGCTAACTTACTTCGCGCGGGGGGCATCCTGGGACCGATCCGGGTGCTGTGGCTGGTTCCGCGTCTGGTCAGCCAATTTCCGGAGCATGCCGAGCGTGTCGCCGAACTGATCGAGATGCCCATCATGATCGCGGTGATCTTCCTCGCCGCGCGCTGGATCGTGCGCCAATTCCCTCCACCGAGCAAGCACTCCTCTCCCCGCCGTTATACCTTGGCCGTGGGATTCCTCGCTCTGGCCTTGCTAGTCGCGGCGGAGATGATTCTCGGTTGGAAGCTGCGCGACCTCTCACCGCTCGAATACTTCACCGCCAGCGACCCCGTCTCCGGCACAGCCTACTTCGCCAGCCTGCTGCTGTTCGCCCTGCTGCCCTCCTATCTCAATCGTCATCAATCTTAACGACCTGTCATCCTGAGCACAGCGAAGGATCTGCTTTCCTGAAGAGTCTGGCTCCCAGCGAAAAGCAGGTCCTTCGCTACGCTCAGGATGACAGCAGTGGGAGATGCGCAGGGAGCCAATGGACGCCAGTCCTGTGCTACATTGAACCATTGAGGCCTGTGCGCGTGAACTCCCCTTCCGATTCTCGATCTTCATCTCCAACGGTGCGCTGTGATGCGCCGCTGAAGCTCGCGCCTCGCTTTGTCGAGCGCGTGTGGGGCGTGGGCGATGTCAGCGCGTATTATCCCAATTACAAGATAGGCGAGACGCCCATCGGAGAAGTCTGGTTGACGGGCGAAGAGAACGTCATCGCCGACGCTCCAAATGGAATTGCGCCGGGTGCCGCAGCGGCGCTTGTGGGCAAGCCGTTGAATGAGGCCACGCGCCTCGGCGGTCACTCGCTGCTAGGCGCGCAGATGCGCGCGCATCCCACCGGCGCGGCGGTGTTCCCTCTGCTGGTCAAGTTTCTCTTTACCAGCGACAAGCTGAGTGTACAGTTGCATCCATCCGATGCCGCGGCGGCGCGAGCGGCCTCCTGGGGCAAGACGGAAATGTGGCACGTGCTGGACGCGCAGCCGGTGGACGGCAAACCCGCCGCGCTCGCCGTGGGCTTCCTGCCCGAGGCGCGCGAGCGGTTGCGCGGCAATCCTGAGCTGCTGCGCGAGGCGATCACCAGCGGCGCGATCGAACAAATGCTTGACTGGCGCGCGGTACACGCGGGCGAGAGCTACTATGTTCCAGCCGGGACGGTGCATGCCATCGGCGCGGGACTGACTATCTGCGAGATTCAGCAGAACTCCGACATCACGTACCGCCTCTACGATTACCGCCGCCCCGGCACGGACGGCCAGCCGCGCGCGCTGCACGTTGAGCAAGGCCTTGAGGTAATTGCGTGGGACACGCCTTCGGGTCTGACCAGCCCTGTCGAGATGTCGCTGCCGCCGATGGAGCGCACGCTACTCGCTGCGTGTCCGCTGTTCGCCACCGAGCGTTGCGAAGTGCGCTCCACGCAAGTTCATCTGACCGAGAATCGCATGGAGATTTGGGTGGGGTTGGAGGGCATGCTGGAGGTGCACACAGGCGATCTGTCTCTTGCGCTCAAAGAAGGCGCGCTGAACGAAGCTGCTTCTGGTGTCGCGGCGGATTCCGGCAGTGCGCTGCGCCTGGGGCCGGGCGAGGCCGTGGTGCTGCCCGCCGACCTGCCCTGGGTGCAGATTAATCCGCGCCCCGACGGAGCCAAGGCGAGCTTCCTGCGCGTTTACATTCCCAACTTTGAAGATAGTCTGCTGGAAGCGCTGCGCCTGCGTGGCGTGTCGGCGGCCCACCTGCGCCGGGTGTGTTTTCCATAACAGAGCCGCGCGCGTGAGCAAGCGGTGGTTGGTTTCCGTACGAAACCATAACCCCCGCTTGCTCACGCGCGCGGCTCTG
>SHUM01000047.1 GCA_009691245.1 Acidobacteriota bacterium
CTTTTTTGCGCGCATAGGCCCCACCCCCGCTCCCCGACGGTCGCGGCTCTGTTGCCCACTTGTATTTTGCAGCGCGCCGCAAAATAGTGGACAATGCTGGATGATGAAACGCGAAGAGATGGCGCAACAGGCGAAGGAATTAGGGCCGTGGTTTTATCCATTTGATTTTGGCGATGGAGTAAAGGCAGAGTCCTATACGCCGCAGGAAGTGGCCGGCATTTTCGAGACGCGCCGCGAAATGGCCGAACGTGCCGTCCGCCAGCATTTCGGCGCGCGGCTGCCGGAGATTTCCTGCCTCGACATTGGCTGCCATGAAGGTTTTTATACGTTGGCCATGGCGCGCCTGGGCGTGGGCCGTGTAGCGGGGCTGGATGTGCGCGAAGAGAATCTGCGCCGCGCGCGCTTCGCCGCCGCCGCGATGGGTTGCCCGCAGATACGCTTCCTGCAGGGTAACTGCGAGCAGTTGCCATCCGCTGCAACGGGCCAGCATGAATTAACTCTGTTCCTCGGTGTGTTGTATCACCTGGAAAATCCCATGCTGGCGCTGCGCAATGTGGCCGCCGTCACCAAAGAACTATGCGTCATCGAAACGCAGGTGATCGATGAAGTCACCGGCCAGACCGAGTGGGGCGCGCAGGCCTGGACGCACCCGTATCAGGGAGCGTTGGCCGTGATTGACGAAACAGTGGAGCATTCCGCCGAGGTGCGCGAGACAGGTGCGACCCCGCTGGCCTTGTGTCCCTCGCCGCGCGCGCTGGAAACCATGCTGCGTCATGCGGGCTTCCGAAAAATCGAGCGCGTTGCTCCGGCGCCCGGCGCATACGAGCAGCTCGCGCGCGGCAAGCGCGTGGTCTACGCAGCCTATAAATAATTCCCGCGTCGTGGGAGCGTCTCCAGCTTCGCGCGATGCTATTTTTAAGATGATGGGCACTTCCACCAACTCGCCTCCTCGCCCCAGCGCCGTCGGAACTGACGCCGCGGTCATCCGCACCGAGGCGATGACCAAGACGTATCGCGTGGGCTCGGAAGAGCTGCACGCGCTGAGCGGCATCACGTTCACCATGGAGCGCGGCGAATACGTGGCTCTCATGGGACCGTCGGGGTCGGGCAAATCCACGCTGATGAATCTGCTGGGGTGCCTCGACACTCCGACCTCGGGACGCTACTGGCTGGCCGGGCGATTGGTGAGCGAGCTTGATGACATGGATCTCGCGCTGGTGCGCAACCGCGAGATTGGATTTGTCTTCCAGACATTCCATCTGCTGCCGCGCTTCACGGCGGTGGGCAACGTGGAGTTGCCGCTGATCTACCGGCACGTCGCCCCGCGTGAGCGCCGCGAGTTGGCAGAGAATGCGCTGCGCCTGGTGGACCTTGGGGACCGTCTGCATCACCGCCCCAACGAACTCTCCGGCGGGCAGCGCCAACGCGTGGCCATCGCGCGCGCGCTGGTTACTGACCCGTCCATCCTGCTGGCCGATGAGCCGACTGGGAATCTCGACTCGCGTACCGGCGCGGAGATCATGAAGCTGTTCGAGCGATTGCACGGCGCAGGCCACACGGTGGTGCTGATCACGCACGACCAGGATGTCGCCAAGCAGGCGCGCCGTATCATCTACATAAAAGACGGCCGTATCGAGCGCGATGAACGCGCGAAGTAATCGGTTTTGCCAATCCGAGCCGCGCCATCACTGGCGCGGCTCGGATTGGCTACTGGCCGCGCGCATGAGTTCCTCGAACAATCGCGCCGAGAGGGGATGTTCCTGCCAGATGCGCTCCGGGTGCCACTGCACCGCGACGAAGAAGTGATTCAGTTTTGTGTCCTCCACCGCCTCGATCACACCGTCCGCCGCGCGCGCGGCTACGCGCAAGCCATCTCCCAGCCGGTCTATCGACTGATGATGCGTGGTGTTGACCGATTGCGTGAGCGAGTCCGTCCACGACGCGAGGCAAGATTGCTCGGTGAGAGAAACGTCGTGGCGGCCTGCGCGATCTTGATGCGTAAGCGCGCCGAGTACCGCGTCCGGGATGTGCTGGATCAGCGACCCGCCGCGATGCACGTTGATCGCTTGCATCCCGAAACAGATGCCCAGCACCGGCGTGCCCGTCGACTCGGCGTAATCGAGCAGGCGGAAGCAGGTGGCGTCGAGGGCGGTGGCCACGTTGGTTACAGTCGCTTGCCGTGGCTGCCCGTAGAGAGATGGGTCCACGTCGCTGGGGCTTCCGGTAAGGATGATGGCGTCCAGCCGCGCGGCGATCTCGGCGGCCACTGCAGGGATCAGCTGAATCTGCACGGGCAGTCCGCCGGCGGCGGCAACGGCCTCGGCGTACTCGGCGGGCAGGTCGTACACGCCGCGCGCTGCGTCCCAGCGGCAGGTGAGGCCGATAAGCGGTTTCTTAACCGCAGAGGACGCAGAGGTCGCCGAGGGAAAATCTGATCGATTGTACGGCGTGGTCATGACACTTCTATTATAGATGTGCCGTGCCGCGCGGGTGGCCATTCTGTGCGAGCGCACCCGATGCCAATCATTGCAACTCCCCCGCGTTTTGGGTCTTCCCTCCGTGTACCTCTGCGTCCTCTGTGGTTAAAATCCGCAGTCAGTGGGCACGGGAGTTGTCGGCGCGCGGCGCGAACGGTAAGATGGTGGATTAGCTTTGCATCTCAGGAGGATTCAATGTCACAACAGGGACCAGCATCAGGACCGCCAGCCGGAGGACCGCCCATGGGCCGTCCGCAATCCGGCCCGCCGCAAGGCGCGCCGCAGGCGCCCCCGGAAAATGTTCCGCGCCAGTTTGTGAACTTTGTGTTTTTCAAGGTGGACCCGGCGTGGCGGCGTCTGCCGGCCGATGTGCGTGAGCGTGGCAAGGCGCAGTTCGCCAAGGTGGCCAACGACTGGGGGCACTCGGGCAAGATGAACGTGCTGCCCTACTCCACCATCGCCATGCGTCCCGACGTGGACTTCATGCTCTGGCGCATCTGCTACACGCTCGATGATCTGCAGGAGATGCAGACCGAGCTGCTGCGCACCGAGCTGGGCCAATATCTGACCACGCCGCATTCGTTGCTGGCCATGACCAAGCGCTCGACTTACATCATCGAGCATCAGCACGAGGGGCAGGCCGACTCGCGTGGCACGCTCAAGCCCGGCCAGTACAAGTATATTTTCGTCTATCCCTTCGTGAAGACGCGCGAGTGGTATCTGCTTTCGATGCCGGTGCGCCAAGGTATCATGAACGAGCACATCACGGTGGGCCACAAGTATCCGTCGGTGAAGCTCAACACCACCTACTCGTTCGGGCTGGACGATCAGGATTTCGTGGTGGCGTTTGAGAGCGACAAGGCCGACGATTTTCTCGACCTGGTCCAGGAGCTGCGCGAAACCGAATCGAGCAAATACACGGTGCGCGACACGCCCATCTTCACCTGCATCCTGAAAGACGCGAAGGGGATGCTGGACACCATCGGGTAAACACTCAACCTCTCCCTTGCCGTTGTCATCCCGAGGAGCGCAGCGACGAGGGACCTGCTTTTTGCGCTTGAGTATGGGAGCAAAATGAAATCAGCGGTTAAGCCAAAACGGACAGTGGAATCGAAGCTCGTTGCGGCGCGCCCGGCGGGAAAGAAGGCAGCGCAGAGCACCGACCCGAAGCGCGTCGCGGAAATTCTCAAGCGGCTGAAGAAGGCGTATCCAGACGCCAAGTGCGCGCTGACTCACTCGAATCCATTTCAATTGCTGGTCGCGACGATTCTTTCCGCGCAATGCACCGATGAGCGCGTCAACAAGACCACGCCAGAGCTGTTCCGCAAGTACCCCACGCCGCGCGACCTCGCCGCTGTGCGGCAGGAAGTGCTGGAAGTGGATATCCGCTCGACGGGCTTCTACCGCAACAAAGCCAAAAACATCATCGGCGCATCGCAGCGTATTGTGAAGGAGTACAGCGGCAAAGTTCCGCAGACGATGGAAGAGTTGCTGACGCTGCCCGGCGTGGCGCGCAAGACAGCCAACGTGGTCCTGGGCAACGCCTTCGCGAAGGCCGTGGGCGTGGTGGTCGATACGCACGTCCATCGCATCTCGCAGCGCCTCGATCTAACCAAGCAGGACACGCCGGAGAAGATCGAGCAGGATTTAATGAAGATCATTCCGCAGGATCGCTGGAT
This sequence comes from Acidobacteriota bacterium, assembly GCA_009691245.1. Taxonomy (NCBI): domain Bacteria; kingdom Pseudomonadati; phylum Acidobacteriota; species Acidobacteriota bacterium. Next base: position 4,157 of record SHUM01000047.1, read on the forward strand.
TAACTTTTCCCACGAGATCATCTTCCACGGCCGCCGCTGCTGCATCGCCCGCAAACCCAAGTGCGCCGATTGCCCGCTGGAAGATGTCTGTAGTTCCAAGGACAAGACGAATTGATTGATGAACCATGCCCAGGAAAATACGAGAGCTAATCAGGGATCTGAAGAATGCTGGATTCATGGACCGTGGAGGGAAGGGAGATCATCGCAACTTCGTCCATCCAAGGGTACTGAGGCCAATCACGCTCTCCGGAAACGCGGGCGATGATGCATACAATATCAGGAGAAAGCTGTGCGGGTAGCTATTGAGGAGTCAAAACAATGAAGCCTAGCGCGCGATACGCCAAGATCGTCGAATGGTCCGAGCAGGATCAATGCTATGTGGGCAGTTGCCCCGGATTGTTTTATGGCGGCTGTCACGGACCTGATGAGATGGAAGTGTTTGCCAGAACTTGTGAACTGGTTGAGGAAATGATTGATCTGTATCAGCACGAAGGCAAGGTCCTGCCGCCCGCCACTGCGGGTAAAGACTATGCCAATAACATGCTGAATGTCGCGTAACAGTGCCGCGCGCGGCAGCAAGCGGGCGATGGAACCTGATGTCCCGCTTCACGTTTTTTTTATCTAACCCCAATGCCACAGCGAGTGAATTGTAGGTGGGTTCTCCGTCGGCCCGCTTGCTGACGCGCGCGGCACTGTCACGCAAACACAAAAGCCACGGCTTCGATGCCGTGGCTTTTGCTTTTTGATTGGCTGAAACCGACCCGGTTAGACTTCCGCTACGTTTTCCGCGGCCTTGGCGCGCTGGTCGCGGAGCAGGGCTTTGCGGCTGAGGCGGATCTTGTTGCCTTCGATGTTGACCACCTTCACCAGCACCTGATCGCCTTCCTTTAGTTCGTCGCGAATGTCCTTGACGCGGTGCTCGGCAACTTCGCTGATGTGCAGCAGGCCGTCGGTGCCGGGGAAGATTTCGACGAACGCGCCGAACTCGACGAGGCGAACTACCTTGCCTAGATACGTCTTGCCGATCTCGGCGGTGGCCGTCAGATCGGTGATGATCTGGATGGCCTTGCGCGCCGAGGGCTCGTCGTCCGAGGCAATGTTTACGCGACCGTCGTCCTCCACGTCAATCTTCACGCCGGTCTGCTCGATGATGGAGCGGATCATCTTGCCGCCCGGTCCGATGACTTCACGAATCTTATCGGTGGGTATCTTTAGCGAGTAAATTCTAGGCGCGTACATCGACATGGCGCTGCGCGGCTCGGCGATGGTCGCCAGCATGGTTTCCAGAATTTGCAGCCGAGCCTTGCGCGCCTGCTCGAGCGCCTCGGCCATGATCTTCGCGGTGATGCCGCTGGCCTTGATGTCCATCTGCAGCGCGGTGATGCCAGCCGCGGTGCCCGCGACTTTGAAGTCCATGTCGCCGAAATGATCTTCCGCTCCGGCGATGTCGGTGAGGATGGCGTACTTGCCATGCTCCATCACCAGTCCCATGGCGATGCCCGCCACGGGCGCTTTCAGCGGCACGCCCGCATCCATCATCGAGAGCGTTGCGCCGCAGACCGAAGCCATGGAGCTGGAGCCATTCGACTCCAGGATGTCGCTGACGATGCGCATGGTGTAAGGGAACACGTCCTCGGCGGGAAGCATGTTGATGAGGGAGCGCTCGGCGAGTGCGCCGTGGCCGATTTCGCGGCGGCCAGGTCCGCGCATAAACCCTGTTTCACCAACACTAAACGGCGGGAAGTTATAGTGCAGCATGAATCGCTTTTTGGATTCGCCCTGAAGCGAATCGAGGCGCTGCTGATCGTCGGCGGTGCCCAGCGTGGTGGTAACCAGCGCCTGCGTTTCGCCGCGCGTGAATACCGCCGAGCCGTGTGTGCGCGGGAGCAGCGAGACTTCGCAGGTGATCTTGCGAATCTGGTCGAAGGCGCGCTTGTCGGGCCGCTGATTTTTCTTGATGAGGTTCTCGCGGAAAATCTTGTCTTCCAGTGCTTCAAATATCCCGCCGACGGCCTTGGCCTTGTCCACCTCTTCCGGCGTAAAGGACGCCTTCACTTCCTTCTTGAGAGCGGCGACGCGCTCCTGGCTGGTCAGCTTATCCTGATTCGAGGTATCGACCGCCGCTTCTAGCTTGGCACGCCAGGCGGATTCGATCTTGGTCGTCAGCGCCTCGTCCACCTTCGGCGGATCGACTTTGCGCTTTACAATTTTCATGTCTGCGAACATCTTGCGGATGACGGCGACAATCTTCTTGATATTTTCGTGGCCAAACTGAATGGCCTCATTGACCACCTGCTCGGAGACTTCCAGAGCGCCGGCCTCCACCATCAGGATGCCTTCATCGGTTCCCGCGACGACGATGTTCAACTGGCTGTGCAGCCGCTGCTCGAATGTGGGGTTGACCACCATCTGGCCGTCCACCAGTCCAATGCGCACGGCGGCGATGGGGTTGGGGAAGGGAATGTCGGAAAGATATAGAGCCGCCGATGCGCCGACCATGGCTACCATGTCGGAGTCATTTTCCTTGTCCGCCGACAGCACCATGGCGATAACCTGCGTGTCGCAGGAATAGCCGTCAGGGAACAGCGGGCGCACGGGGCGGTCGATGAGGCGGCTGGTGAGAACTTCTTTTTCCGACGGGCGCGTCTCGCGCTTGATGAATCCGCCGGGGATGCGTCCCGCGGCGTATGTGTACTCGCGGTAATCGACAGTCAGTGGGAAGAAGCTGGCGTTTTCGCGCGGCTCCAGATTCGATGTGGCGGTTACCAGAACCACCGTATCGCCGTATTGGACGAACGCCGCGCCGTCGGCCTGCTTGGCCAGACGCCCGGTCTCGATCGACAGCGTCTTGCCGCCGATTTCTATACTTTCCTTATAAACCATTTTTCCTCTTTTCTCCGCTTTGATGGCCGCCTCAGTGGCGGCCTTAAGTGTTGCCAATGCTGATGCGTAATGCTGTCCTAACTAAAATCGTGCTGAAAAAACAATAGCGGCCTGATGCAGGGGCGAGAAACCCTCCTCACGCCCGCATGGCCGCTTGTGGTCCGAATCCCAATTGTTAAAAACTGCGTGGGCTGTCTGGCCTTCCATCATGGAACGCCGGAGATGCCGTGCTAAACGCCTGCTAAAAACCTGACAAGCGAATCCCGATCAACAATTTGGCTTGACGAATCCGTCCGATGCAAAAACAACTGGCCAAAAACCTTGAATGATTTGCGGGGCCGCCGATGCGAGCACTCCACATCAGCCGCCGGTTTCCAGCCGCAATCTTAGCGACGAAGCCCCAAACTCAGAATCAGGTCCTGGTAGCGCTGATGATGCCGGCTCTTGAGATAGTCAAGCAGACGCCTCCGCCGATTGACCATCATCAACAGGCCGCGGCGTGAAGCATGATCTTTTTTGTGATCCTTGAAATGACCAGAGAGCATGTTGATGCGCTCGGTCAATATGGCCGACTGAACCTCCGGCGAACCGGTGTCCTTGGCGTGGACTCGATACTTCTCGATTACAGGGGCCTTTAGCGCGCTTACCAGTGGCATTCCGTCTATTACCCTTTCTCTTCAATGGCGTACCCATCGAACGTAACACAGTTATTGCGAACGTGTAAAGCGCTACAGCTTTGTTTAGTGGATTTTACTCCGGCAGCTCCACCGCGCGGGCGAAGGTGTTGGCGGGAATTTTGGTCAACTCTTTGATCACTGCGGCGGGCGTCTGGCCGTCCACCTGGACCACGCAGACTGCGCCCACTGATCTCTTGGCTGACTTGGTTTTCGTAACTTTTTCGCGGCCCAGCGAGAAGTTGGCGATGTTGATGCCGCGCTTGCCGAGGATCGTGCCAGTCTTGCCGATCACGCCGGGCACGTCGAGGTTCTTCATGACGATCAAGTTGCCGGAGAGCGGGCACTCCACGTTGATGTTATCGAGGACCAGCAGGCGCGGCTCGTCGCCCATCAGCACCGCGCCCTCGACGGACGACTCCGCGCCGTGCCCCTTAACCGCGATGCGCAGCGTGTCGGCGGACGCCGAACGTCCCGCGTGCGACTCGTCCACGCGGATGCCGCGCGCCTTGGCGATGGAGACGGAGTTCACCACGTTGGCTTTCTCGTCGAGTATCTGATTCAGCAGGCCCATCAGCGCCGAGTTGCGCAGCAGGCTGGTGTTCATTTTCGAGAGTTTGCCCGAGTAGCGAATCTCGATCGAGGCCGGCGCGCCGGGCGCGATCTGCGCCAGCAGCGAACCCAGCCGCTCGGCAAGATTGAGGTACGGCGCCAGCAGGCGATACTCTTCGGCGGGCAGCGATGGCATGTTCACCGCATTCTGGATAACCGATGCCTTCAGGTAATCGCGCACCTGCTCGGCGATGCGGTAGCCGACGATCTCCTGTGCCTCCGCCGTCGAGCCGGCGATATGCGGCGTGAGCGCGACTTGTTTCAACTCCGTGAGCGGCGAGTTCTTCAGCGGCTCGGCGGAGAACACGTCGAGCGCTGCTCCGGCGATTTGCCCGGCAGCGATGGCCTCGGCCAGCGCCACTTCATCCACCAGCTCGCCGCGCGCGCAGTTAACGATGCGTGCGCCCTTCTTCATTTTCTTCAGGTTCTCGCGCCCAATGATCTTGTCCGTCTCCGGCGTCAGCGGCGTATGCAGACTTAAATAATCCGAGCGGGCGAAGAGATCGTCGAGCGAGACCAGTTCGACATGCAGGTCTTCGGCAAGAGTCGGCGAGATGTAGGGATCATAGCCGATGATGTCCAACTCAAACGCACGAGCGCGCTTGACCACTTCCACGCCGATGCGCCCGAGGCCGAGCAGGCCGAGCGTCTTGCCGCGCAACTCGCTGCCCTCAAAAAGTTTTTTCTCCCAGCGACCGGCGTGCATCGACTCATTCGCTTGCGCCACGGAGCGCGCCATGGACAGCATCAGCGCGAGGGTGTGCTCGGCGACGCTGACGGAGTTGCCGCCCGGCGTGTTCATCACCAGCACACCTTTCTTCGTCGCGGCCTCGATGTCCACGTTATCTACGCCGATGCCGGCGCGTCCGATGACCTTCAGCCTGGGCGCGGCGGCCAGTAGCGCGGCATCGCATTGCACGGCGCTGCGGATTAAGAGAGCGTCGGCGTCCTTCAGCTCGGGGATGAGCTTGTCGCGAGCCGGTTCGCACTCGACTACCTTCCAGCTTTTCTCTTCGCGCAGGAGGTCCACGCCCTTGCGTGAAATTTTTTCGGCGACTACAATCTTCATGGTTTGGTTACCTGCCTGAATCTGAAATGTGGCGGTGCGACGCGAGGGCCGCATGGTAAGGACAGAATCACAGCCCTGAATCTATCGATATTAGAGTACGGCGGTTGGAAATGTCAAAAAGCGGGTGCGTTCGCGCGGGACGAGCCTGCCGGCCCGCCGGGGATGTCTCGGCATGGACAATATGATCGCTGAATCGCTTGCCGATGTGGAACACCCTGCGCTTCACGGTCTTCGTGTGCTCGATCTGACCACGCCGCTGGGGCATATGTGCGGCAAGATACTGGGCGACCTGGGCGCGGACGTCATCAAGGTCGAGCCGCTGGCGGGCGATGCGGGGCGCCGTCGCGCGCCATTCTACACAGATCCCGGTGGCGCGCAGCACAGCCTGTTCTGGCTTTCTTACAACAATAATAAGCGTGGGATCACTCTGCATATTGAATCGGCGGAAGGGCAGGGAATCCTCCGCCAACTAGCCTCCATGTCTGACATCGTCATCGAGTCATTCGCGCCTGGTTACATGGACTCACTCGGTCTAGGACACGAGTCACTCAGGAGTGACAACCCCGGTCTGATCTACACCGCGATCACTCCTTTTGGGCAGACCGGTCCTTACCGCGACTTCCTCGCCAGTGACTTGGAGATTATGGCCTCGGCGGGCATTATGTCATTGACCGGCTATCCCGGCGAGACGCCCTTACGCATCTCGATGCCGCAGTCCGAGGCGTGGACGTCCATGTATGCCGCGATGGGCACGATGACCGCGCTGCATTACCGGAAGGGCGGCGGAGCGGGCCAGATGGTGGACGTCTCGGCGCAGCAGGCCTGTGTGATCCTGTGCGTACACGCGCCCATGTTCTGGGATTTCAACCGTGAACTGGTCACCCGAGAGGGCGAGTACATGACCGGCCGCACCATCACGGGAGCCAAGTTCCGCGCCGTCTGGCCCTGCAAAGATGGCTATCTTTCTTACATCATTTACGGCGGTCCCGCCGGCCAAAAAACCAATCACGAACTCACTAAGTGGATGGACTCACTCGGCGTTGCGTCCGATGTAATGAAAAACAGGAATTGGGATAAGTTTGAAGTGGCCACATTAACTCAAGCGGAAGTGGATGAGATGGAGGCTCCGATTGGAAAGTTCTTCGAGCGACTCACTAAGTCTGAGTTCCTCAGTGGCGTTGTCGAGCGCGGCATGTTGGGCTACCCAGTCGCCAGCACCGCGGACATTCTTCAGGACGACCACCTTGCCGCCCGCAATTTTTGGGAGCCCCTCGCTGTCCCCGGTCGGTCCGAGCCAGTATTGTTTCCCGGCGAGTTTGCTAAGTTCAGCGAGATGAGCTGCCGTATCCGCCGCCCCGCGCCTGCCCTCGGCGAGCACAATGAGGAGGTCTATACCGGACTACTATCTTTCTCCGCTCTGGAAATCGAGCGCTTGCACAAGAACGGGATTGTTTAAGAACCACAATAATTCCAAGTTGCAACGATTCCGCACCCAGTATAATCATGATGGTTTCACATTGCAGAATGACCCGGATTGAGGAGACCCTTATATGAAACGCACTGTATCCGTGTTCGCACTCGCGTGGTGGGTGACCCTGCTGGCGACCCTGCTGGCCGCGCCCGCATTCGCGCAGAATACAGCCGTCGGTTTGTGGAAGAATGTCGTCAAGGACGAAACCACGCTGATCCGCATCTCGGAGGTGGGTGGCAAGCTCGCAGGGAAGATTGAGAAGGTCCTGAAGAACAACTACGAAGACCCCGCCGCCAAGTGCGTGAAGTGCAAGGACGACAAAAAGGACAAGCCCATGGCCGGCCTCGAACTGATCTGGGACATGGTGAAGGACGGCGACAAGTGGAGCGGCGGCAAGCTGCTCGACCCGGACTCCGGCCGCATCGTCAACTGCAAACTGGAGACCTCCTAGGGCGGCAAAAAGCTGCTGGTGAAAGGCTCTATCGCCTTCCTAAGCAAAACTCAAACCTGGACCCGCGAAGAATAACTTAGGCGCAATGCCCGTCGCGGTGGGATATCTGATCCGTGAACCTGAATAATCTGGGATCGCTCATGGCCATCGCGCTGGCGGTGCTGTTGGTGCGCCGCTATCGTGCGTTGCCGCATCTTCTGCCGCTGCCGCGCTATGGGACAGTCGGGGCCGTGCTGCTCATCGGAGCCATGTTTCTGAACGCCATGGATGTGGTCATCGCGGAAGTGTTCTTCACTCCGCTGTGCTGGACCGGCTATATCCTGTGGGCCGACGGCGCCATCGCCGCGCTGCGGGGCCGTTCGTTACTGCACGACAATCGCCGCCATTTTCTGCTGCTAACGATTTGCTCCATACCGCTGTGGATGATCTTCGAGGTCTACAACCTTCGCCTGCACAATTGGATTTACGCCGGCTTGCCCAGTAATAGCGCATTGCGAGTGATCGCGTTCGTCTGGGCCTTCGCGACCATCTGGCCGGGCGTATTCACCACCGCCACCTTGTTGCGCGCCATGGACTGGAACGCCGAGCCGGAGCCTGCGGAGGAAGCCGAGCCGGAGCTTGTGGAGGAAAATGAGCCATGGGGTGCCGCGCCTCCGCCGACTCAAACACACGCTGCCTGGAATTCGCTAAACCTGGCGAGCATGGCGGTAGGGATCATTTTCCTACTCGTTCCTGTCTTGCTGCCGCAGGCAGTCAGCATCTACCTATTCGGAGCGGTGTGGCTCGGACCCGTCCTGCTGCTCGAACCCATCAATATGCGCCTCGGCCACGGCTCACTCTGGCGCGCCTTTGGTCAACAGGCGCGGCGCGGCGACCGTTCGCGGCTGTATGCGCTGCTGTGGGCAGGCGCCATCTGCGGGATCCTGTGGGAGTTCTGGAATCACGCGTCGGCGGCGCGCTTGGTTTACACCTTCCCCATATTTCCTGAGTGGCGTATCTTCGCCATGCCTGTTGTCGGCTATCTGGGATTTCCCGTCTTCGCGCTGGATTGCTTCGCGATGTACGCGCTGATCGATCCCGCATTGCGGCGGGGCCTCGATAAAATAAGCGGGACGCCCGTCGGAAGCCACACGGTTCTGGAACTTTGACACGGACAGAGCCGCGCCGCTGCATAAACACCGATGGCAGAATCGGGCGTAGTCTGATACATCTATACTGCTGGTATACTGCTGGCCTTTGCGGCTGGGTTGGGAGCGGAATCGATGTCTGGCGAATCACAGAGCATTGCGGACCTACTGCGGCGCGTGGCCGGCGTGCGCCTGCTCGTGGTGGGCGACTTTATGCTCGACCGCACCATATATGGTGAGGCGGGGCGCATTTCGCCGGAAGCTCCGACGCCCGTGGTGTTGGTACAACAGTCGCGCGAGCAACTGGGCGGCGCGGGTAACGTGGTGCGCAACATCGGCTCTCTCGGCGGACGCATCTCGACCATCGCCGTTGCCGGTGAAGATGCCGCCGCCGATATCCTGGAAGACCGCCTGCACGGCACTCGTGGCTGTGAATCCATGGTGATCATCCGCGAGCCGGGCCGCAAGACCACGGTGAAGACGCGCGTCGTCGCCGTGCAACCGGGCCGCGCCAATATGGGCCACATCGCCCAGGGCCATCAGCAGATGCTGCGAATGGACGACGAGTCCCGCCATCCGCTGCTGCCGGAAACCATTGAGCGGGTATTCAGTTTTGCCGCCGAGAAAATTTCCAGCGTGCTGGGCCTGGTCATCTCCGATTACGCCAAGGGAGCGCTGCCGCCTGAGCTCTTGCAGCGCCTGATCGCGCTGGCGCGCTCGGCCGGCAAGCCCATCTTCATCGATCCCAAGGAGCGCAATTTCGACCGCTATCGCGGAGCCTCCGTGTTGACCCCCAACGCCATGGAGGCCGAGTCCGCGCTGGGCCTGACCATCGTCTCCTCCGGGCGCGATGGCGATGAAGACGGCGACGCCGGATGGGCGCGCGCCATTCAGGAGCGGCTCGCTGACTGGAGCATCGAGGCGCTGCTGGTTACTCGCGGCGCCGAGGGTCTGAGCCTGGTGCATCGCCGCGGCTTCCATCATTTTCCCACCAGCGCACGCGAAGTCTTTGACGTAACCGGTGCGGGCGACACCGTGCTGGCCGCCTTCGCGCTGGCCGCGGCGTCTGGCGCATCATTCGCCGAGGCCGCGCAACTCGGCAACTCCGCTGCCGCCGTCGCGGTGAGTAAAGCAGGCGCGGCGGTTGTCTATCCTTATGAGATCGAGCGCGAGTTGGCGGTGCGCCAGTCTTCCGCCGAGACCAAGTTGCGCTCGCGCGAAGAGATGCGCGTCATCGCCGAAAACCTGCGCCGCGAGGGCCGCAGGATGGTATTCACCAACGGCTGCTTTGACCTGCTGCATCCCGGCCACATCTACCTGCTGCGCGAAGCGAAGAAGCTCGGCGAAGTGCTGATTGTGGGCATGAACTCCGACGCCTCGGTAAAGCGCCTGAAGGGCGAGAGCCGCCCCATCGTCCCCGAGCAGGATCGCGCCGAGGCCATCGGCGGACTCGAGAGCGTCGATCACGTTGTGTTGTTCGCCGAGGATGACCCGCTCGAATTGCTGAACGCCATTCGCCCCGACGTGCTCATCAAGGGCGATGATTACAAGGAGTCCGAAGTGGTCGGCGCGGATTTGCTGAAAAGTTATGGCGGCGTGGTGCGCCTGATCCCGCTGCGCCGCGGCATCTCCACCACCAGGCTGGTCGAGAAAATCCGCTCCGGCCTGGCCGAAGAGCCATAGCCGCATCCTGATCTGGTAGCCACGGTGAGCGCATTTCTCGCCGTGGGCTTTTTTCCTCCGCAGGAATTCCCACGGCGAGAAATGCGCTCACCGTGGCTACCAAACTTATGAACCGACCTGAATCCATCACACGCATCGACCGCGAACTCGCCGAGAGTTGCCGCGTCAAGCAGAGCTTTCCACCGCTCCTGAAGCGCCAGATGGCCGACCTCGCCGACCGCATGGCGCGCGCGCTGAAAGCCGGTCGCACCATCTACTGGCTGGGCAATGGCGGCTCCGCCACCGACGCCATGCACCTGGCCGCCGAGCTGGTCGGCAAACTTAGCCGCCCGCGCCGCGCGCTGGCGTCCGTCGCGCTCAGCGCCAATCCCGCCACACTCACCGCCATCGGCAACGACTTCGGGTTCGAAGAGGTTTTCTCGCGCCAAGTGGAGGCGCTGGTCCGCCGCGGCGACGTGGTCATCGGCATCTCCACCAGCGGCAATTCCATGAACGTGATCCGCGCCATGCGAGCCGCGCGCAAACTGAAGGCCACCACCGTGGGTTTTACCGGTCAGCGCGGCGGCAAACTCGCGCGTGCCGCCGAACTGGTGCTCAAGGTCCCTTCGCGCGATACGCAGCGCATCCAGGAATCGCACATCACCATCGGCCACATAGTCTGCGGCCTGGCCGAAGACATCCTGCTCGACCGGTTGTAATTGGTTTTAGATTGTCATCCTGAGCGCAGCACTCCGACTACTGAGTATCGGCGGGTGTCTGAATGCTAACGAGCACTACCAAAAACAAAGGTCGATCCGCTGGACTAGGGACTCTATGCATACGTGGACAAGAATCACTGCGATCATCTGTTTAGTTTGCATCTTGACGCAGATAGGAACAGCGCAATCGGTCGCCCCGCCGGTAGCGGAGCCGACAAAGCGGGTATATCGGGCCGGCGAACACCCGGACCCAGCTAGTGCGCGCAGTGTCGCGACGGCGCTCGGCCAGGGCAAGCATGTCGTTGTTAGGCTGTACAACAGAAAAACATACCGGGGCCATATCGAGGCAATCGACGAGATGCAGTTCAGCATCCGTCTCGATCGCAACAACATTTTCGTCAAGCACGATATAGTGGAGATAGCCTACCTGGAGCAGAGCCTCAATCAATACGCTAAACGTGCTATTATCGTTGGTGTCGCGGTGGGCGTGGCCGTTCTGATCGTCGTGAAGTGGCTTCCTACGGGTGGCTAGGATCGGATAAAACTGCCAGTTCATTATGGGAATCCGTGGTTACCGCGAATGCCCGAGGCTGGACCGCCAGTAGGTTGTCCTCCCGCATGATCCGCGCCACTCGTTTGTGACTCACCTGCATCCCTCTTCGGCGTAATGCCTTTGTGACACGCCGGTATCCATAACGGCGGCGATGATCTACAACGATCTGCTTGATTTCCGATTTGACTTCCATGTCCTCTTCCACCGACATCTGTTCTTGCAGATACCGATAAAATCCCGCCCGACTGACTTGCGCCAACTGACACATGCGCTCGATACCCTTTGAATACAATGAGGCAAACCCGATGGTGCGCATGAAGAAAGACCTTCTCGAAATTTCGCGGACATTACAGAAAATCTAACTTAGAGGTCGAATATGAGTGATCCATCTCCCACCCGCCAATTCCTTCGTCACGCACTGGCCACGCTGGCCTATCGCGCCGCCAAGGCGGTGCGCAACGCGCCGGCCGATTTCGCCACGCGCAAGTTCGGCCCCGCCACACGCACGCCTGCCGAAGTGCTGGCGCACATGAGCGATGTGATGGACTGGGGCGCCAGCATGGCGCGCGGCACACCCGCGTGGAAGGAAGGCCCGGCGCAGGAATGGGAGCCGGCATGCGCGCGCTTCTTCGCCTCGGTGAAAGCGTTCGACGATGTGCTGGCGGGCGATGCGCCGATTGGCTATTCCCTAGAGAAACTGTTTCAGGGGCCGGTGGCTGATGCGCTCTCCCACACGGGCCAACTCACCATGATGCGCGGTTTGGCGGAAGCCTCCGTAAAGGGGGAGAGTTACAATTTGGCGGACATTGAAATCGGCCGCGTGGGCCGCGACCAGGCACCCTCACGCCGGGAGTTCTAGCTGCTACTTCCGTCGCCGCGCGAACGCGCCCTTCAGGTCCTGCACGCGCGCCACGCCGAGCCACGAAGCGCTGAGCACAAACACTCCCACGAACACCGCGCCCCCCGCCACACCCTGCCCCAGCGCAAGCGGGATGGTTAGTTCATCTACGGCGAGATACTTTAGCGCAAGATATGTCGGCACGCCCGCCACGGCGGAAGCCGCGCAGGTGCGCGCGAGATAGTTCATCACCGGCACGAGCGAAACCTGCAGCCGCCGGAACAGCACCACCCAAAGTCCGAACGTGTAGACCAGCACGGCGATGGTGCTGGCGGCGGCCAGACCCAGATGCGCGTAGTGCCGCGCGCCAAGCCAATAAAGAGGCAGCGTAAGCAACGTCAGCCCCGAGCCCACCAACGTCGGGGTCAGCGTGTCGCCGAGCGCGTAGAACCCGCGCCCGATGATTCCTTGCGCGGCCCACGCGAAAGCCCCGAGGAGAAAGATGAGCATCACCGTGGCAGTCTGCTCGATGTCGGCGGGACCCATCTTCGTCCGCGAAAATAGTATGTACACCACCGGCTTGCTTAACAGGCCCAGCAGCAGCGACGCCGGGACCACGGTGAGGATCACGTGGCGCAGCGCGTTCTCAAGGCTGCCGTGCATCTCGTCCCATTTCTGCTGCGCCACGAGGCGCGCCATCTGCGGAAACGCGGCCACGCCCGCCGCCTGTCCGAACACGCCCACCACGATGCGCATGAGTTGCTTGCCGTAGCCCAGCCAACTGATCGACGCGGCGGCGAGATACGACCCGAACCAGCGCATCGCCCAGTCATCCACAATGATCACCGAGAAGCCCAGCATGATCGGCCAGGTCAGGTGCAGAAAGCGGTGAAAGCCGGGATGGCTCCAGTCGAGTGCAAGGCGGAAGCGCGCCGACACGCGCCACGCGCCGTAGATTTGCAGCAGGCAGTTGCCGAGCAGGCTGCCGGCGAGCACGCCCCAGGAGAACGCCTCCACGCCCATCCGCTCGGAGAACAGTACGCCGAACAGGATGATCATCCCGTTGTAGATGAGCGGCGCGAGCGAGGGAATCAGAAAACGGTTCTGCGCGTACTGCACCGCGCTCATCACACCGCCGATGAAGAAGAACGCCTGCGCGGGCAGCATGATGCGCGTCAGTCGCGTGACCATCTCCTGTTGCTCGGGCGCGAATCCCGGTGCCAGCCACCCTGTAAGCACCGGTGCGTAAATCTCGGCGACTACCAGCAGCGCCACCAACAACAGGCTCATGGTAGTCAGCACAGTCGAGAAAATACGCCAGGCCTCTTCCTCGCGCCGCGACATGAAATACTCAATGAATACCGGCACGAATGTAACGCTCAACGCGCCGCCCGCCAGCAGATAGTTGAGAATGTCCGGGATGGTGAAGGCGGCGTAGTAGGCGTCGGTCAGCGCGTTCGAGCCAACCTGAGCGGCGAGGACCCACTCGCGGAAGAATCCCAGCACGCGGCTGAGTAGCACGCTGACAGTGACAATCATCGTCGCGCGCAGGAACATCTGCCGCCCCTGTGCGGACATTCCCGCGTCGGGTTTATTCGTTGCAGGCGATTTGGATTCAGGTGTGCTCACGAAATCACAATGGAGGCATCGGTGCAGAACGCGGGGCCTCGTGTTCGATGATGCTATACTTTTGTTGGCGGCGAAAGTACCAGCGACCCCGCCAATGGCGGACGTTCTATCGCCGCCAACAGCCTTATGCGAGCTTATTTTGACCACAACGCGACCACGCCCATCGAGCCGGTTGTCCTGGACGCGATGCTGCCCTACCTGCGCCATGAGTTCGGCAACGCCTCCAGCATCCACACGCCCGGCCAACGCGCCCGCGCAGCCGTCGAGCGCGCCCGCACGCAGACCGCCGCGCTGATCGGCGCTCATTCGGAGGAAATTATCTTCACCAGCGGCGGCACGGAGTCGGACAATTTAGCCATTTTGGGCGTTGCTCGCGCCAACCGTTCTTCGCGCAGGCACATCATCACTACCGCGATTGAGCACCACGCCGTGCTCCATCCCTGCCGCGCCCTCGGGCAGAAATCGTTTGATGTTACTTATCTTTCCCCGGATCAGCATGGCTTCGTGACTCCCGAATCGCTTCGCGCCGCGATCCGACCAGAAACATTGCTGGTTTCCATCATGCACGCCAACAATGAAACCGGTGCGATTCAGCCCATCGCGGAACTAGCCGCCATCGCGCATCGGGCCGGCTCGTTGTTTCACACCGACGCGGTGCAGAGCGCCGGCAAGATTCCCACCGACGTCCCTACCCTTGGCGTGGATTTGCTTTCGCTGAGCGCACACAAATTTTACGGCCCAAAGGGTGTCGGCGCGCTCTTCCTGAAGACCGGCGTCGCGCTGGAGCCGCTCCTGCACGGTGGACACAACTTCGGCGAGCCTCGTCCCGGCACGGAAAACGTGGCGGGCATTGTGGGTCTCGGAGCCGCCGCGCAGTTCGCCACCAAACACATGCAGAATGATGCAGTCCAAATCCGCGCGTTGCGCGATCAGATCGAGAGCACGATGCTAAGGGAGTTCCCGCGGGATATCTGCCTTCCCAACTTCCCTCTGTTGCCTGGAGCGGAGAGTGATGGCGCACGGATGCCGAATACCACGAACTTCTCTTTCCAGGGAGTGGATGGCGAGGCGATGGTGATTGCGCTCGACCTGTCGGGATTTTCCTGCTCGACTGGTTCAGCCTGTTCATCGGGCACGGTGGAGCCGTCGCATGTCTTGTTGGCGCTGGGCCGCTCGCCGCAGATGGCGCGCGGAGGACTCCGCATCAGCCTGGGCCGCCACAATACCAACGCGGAAGTCGACTCACTTGCTCGCGTGCTCATCGATGCCGTGCGGCGGTTGCGCGCGCTGTCTCCTGATGCTGTGGAATCGGTAAGATGAAAACCTGCTTACTTACTAAGTTATAACTATGAGCTGCGACCCACTCACTCCAGATACTCTACTCACTCTGCGCAATGACCTCGCTGCTCTGCCGAGGCAGAGTGGCGAAGGCCCCTTTGTCGCCGTCGGCATGAGCGGTGGTGTCGATAGTTCCACGGTTGCCGCCATTCTCCACGGCAATGGCTGCCGTGTTGTCGGCCTGACAATGCAACTCTATGATCAGCGCCGCAATGCCGCCAGTGTTGACGATCATGCCGCTGCGCCAACTAAGGTCTCAGGCCGCTGCTGCTCCGGCAGCGATGTTTACGATGCCCGGCGCGTCGCCGAGCATCTCGACTTCCCGTTCTATGTGCTGAACTTCCAGAACCAGTTTGAGAAGTCAGTGATTAAGCCATTCGTCGCGGAGTATCTGGCGGGCCGCACTCCCATCCCGTGCACGCTCTGCAACAACCACGTCAAGTTCGAAGACTTGATGCGGACGGCGCGGCAGATTGGCGCGGACTATCTCGCCACCGGTCACTATGCCCGCGTGGAGCATGATGCAACACGCGGCCGCTATCTGCTGCTCCGCGCCGTGGATGAGTCAAAAGATCAGACTTACTTTCTTTTTGGACTCACTCAGGAACAACTCAGCCGCACGTTATTCCCTCTCGGGGGAATGCGCAAAACGGAAGTGCGCGAGATCGCGGCAAAGCACACTCTCCCCGTGGCGCAAAAGCCGGAGAGCCAGGAAATATGTTTCGTCCCTGACGGCGATTACCAAGGATTTATCCGTAAGTTCAACAACGACTCGTCCAGTGAAATTCCGGCCCATGAAGGAGACATCGTCGGCAAGGATGGACGAGTGATGGCGCGCCACAGCGGCGTTGAGAATTTCACAGTCGGCCAGCGCAAAGGACTCGGCATCGCCACGGGATCGCCGCTCTACGTTATTTCACTCGACCGCGACACTCAGCAGGTGCGCGTCGGTGATGACAGCGAGCTGCTGGCGCGCAGCTTCATCGTGCGCGACGTCAACTGGATTGCCTACGCAGCCGCGCCCGCGCGGTTACAGGCGACGGTGAAGATTCGCCACCAGCATGTCGCGGCGCCCGCCACGCTGCACGTCATTGACGAAAGCGGTCGCGTGCGCATCGAGTTCGACTCACCCCAGCGAGCGATCACGCCAGGCCAAGCCGCCGTGTTCTACGAAGGCGATGTCGTCGCCGGCGGCGGATGGATTGAGTCAGCCAGCGATTGACTCACTCAGGACCTCTCACCCGACAACTCATCGACCTCCGATAATATATAAGCGCCACGAGTGCCCTCCGTGGACTCAAAAGAGGAAACGGCTAATCCCGCAGCGAAGGCTTCCTGAAACTTAATACGGAGATGCTGCTGGATGCTCGCCGTTGAGTGAGACGAGTCACTCGCATCAATTGAGTGAGTCAGACTAAAGTCTATTCTACTGGCAGATGGTGTCACTAACTGGAGTGAGCCATTCGCCGCGGCGCGCACGCGCGCGGAATCGAGCCACCACTCGGCGACGAGTCGGTCCGTGGGCAGGCCGCGATGCAGCGGGCTGGAACTGATTCCGTAGATGTTCGGCAGGTAGCGGCGGGCGATGGCGCCCAGCCGGTTCAGATTCAGCGCCGCGTTCTTCCATTCGAGCGGATCAAAGGTCCACTCGATCCGCTTGATCCCGCGCGCCAGGGCCTCGCGCCGCTGCTCCCACTTGAGCTGCTGGCCAACTCCGGCACGGCGAAACTCAGGCAGCACGGCCAGCATGTGCGAGTGCAGATAGAGTTGCGCACCATGCAGCGCGGGAATGGCCAGGCAAAATCCTGCCATACGCCCACTCGGCGCAAATGCCGCGATCACCTGGCCCTCCACTTTTCGCGCGACAACGAACATGCGCACCGGGATTAGGTCGCGGTCGTCGAAGCCCCACACAGACTTCTGTAACTCCACGCATTGGCGAAAGTCGTCGATGGTGTGGCAGTGGCGTATCTCGAATTGTGAGTCAGTGGTCATTGAATGTGACTCATATTACGGTTCTTGTGACTCAATCAGGACCGCTCCCTTCCGGTTGCGGCTCTGTTAGCGCGGCGCGCCATACATGGACTGCTTGGCCTGATTCCAAAGCGCGTCCATTTCGGCTAGACTCGATTCGCGCGGCGTTCTGCCTTGCTTCTTCAACTCGCGCTCGATCCACTGGAAACGGCGGCGGAATTTGCGGTTTGTGGTGCGTAGCGCGCTCTCGGGATCAACTTTTAGGAATCGCGCGGCGTTGACGGCGGTGAACAGCAGGTCGCCGACTTCGGCCTCGATGCGCGCCTGCAATTCTTGTTGGCCCGCAGATGGCGGAGCGGCGTTTGGCGTGGGCTGCTTCTGCCGCGCCTCGGCCTCCAGCTCGCGCGTTTCCTCCTGCATCTTCTCGAGAATGCCGTCGAGCGACGGCCAGTCGAACCCGACATGCGCGGCGCGCGAGCTGAGTTGATACGCCTCCATCAGCGATGGGATGTTCGACGAAACGCCCTCCAGCACGGACTCAGGTGCGTGATACTGTTCGCCACGCTCGGCCATGCGTTTTTTCTTTTCTTCCGCTTTCAGCAACTCCCATTTTTTCAGAACGTCGGCGGCGGTGGCGGCATCACCATCGGCGAAGACGTGCGGGTGGCGCGCGACCATCTTCGCGTGGATGCGCTCGATGACGTCTTCAATGTTGAAGCGGCCCTCTTCCTGCGCCATGCGCGCGAAGAAAACGACTTGCAGCATCAGGTCGCCCAGCTCGCCGGTGAGTTCGTCCCAGTCGCGCTCGGCGATGGCATCCAGTACTTCATAGGTCTCTTCGAGCAGGAACGGCTTGATGGAATCGAACGTCTGCTCGCGATCCCACGGGCAGCCGCCGGGGCCGCGCAGCCGCGCCATTAGCTCTACGAGCTTCGGAAAGTTTTCGCCTGTCATTCAGATGAACCTCGTGATGGCCGACGGAAAAGCGGGTCCCTCGCGTTGCTCGGGATGACGACCATAAAAATAATTGCTGAGACAACTTACTATTGTTTCGCGGAATCGCTATGCGGGTAAAGAGGAAAGAAACGCGTCGAGCGCGCGATGGAAGGCCTGCTCCTGCTCGACTTGTGGATAGTGGCCGCAGGGCGAGAGCATTTCGAGACGCGCGCCCGTGATGCCGTCAGCGAGAAAGCGGCAGAAGTTTTCGGGAGCCATCTTGTCCGCGTCGCCGCCGATGACCAGCGTTGGCACTTTGATCTCAGGCAGGCGCGCCATCACATCGAAATTGTTGTTGGCCTGGAAATCGCCGTAGGTGGCCTGCGCGCTGGCGTCGCCGATCATGCTCTCGAGCGTGCGAACGACGAGCGCGGGAATATCAGGATGGACCATCTGCGCGGCGGGAATAATGTGGGTGTGCGCAGGCTTACGGTTGCCAAACTCTGCGGCGGTTTTCGCGGCCGCCTCAATAAAGTCGGGACGCATCTTCAGGCGCGCACCCGTGGCGACCAGGACCAGCGCGCGCACGCGCGCGGGATGATTGAGCGCTAACGTCAGAGCGACACCGCCGCCCATCGAGTGGCCGACGACCACCGCGCGCGCCATGCTCGCTTGATCCATCAGGCGACAGATTTCGTCGGCGTTGGCTTCGTGGCGGTCGTTGCCCGTCTCGGCAAGACGCGCGCCGTGGCCCGGCAGATTGATTGCCAGTGTGCGATGGTTTCCCGCGTAGTGAGTCGTTTGTAGTGACCACGCCGCTGAGCTGTCTCCCGCGCCGTGAATGAAAACCAGGTATGCCATTGTTGGATTCCTTTTCTATATTAATTGTCATTCCGAGCGGAGCGAGGAATCTGCTGTGCGTCCATGTGGCGATCGATAAAGCGGATTCCTCGCTCCGCTCGGAATGACAATTAAAGCAGTCATTCAAGAGAATCACGCGCGGGCTTCGGCGCGCATCTTATCGGCGATGATTACACGCAGATCCTTCTTCGAGACTTTGCCCACGTGAGTGAGCGGGAACGCCTCGACCAGTTCCAGCCGCTCAGGCAATTTGAACTTGGCGATATTCCTAGACACGAGAAACGCGCACAGTTCGGCGAGCGCGAGCGTGCGCCCGGGGCGGGGAATGACGAACGCGCAACTCTTCTCGCCCATCACGGCGTCGGGCATGGCCACCACTGCGATCATGTGCACGGAGTCATGCCCGAGGATCAGATTTTCGATCTCCTCGGCGCTGATTTTTTCACCACCCCGGTTGATCATGTCCTTCTTGCGGCCCTCGACGGAGACGTTTCCGGCGAGCGGACCTGCGGCGTGCAGGCGCACCATGTCGCCGGTGCGATAGAAGCCGTCGGTGGTAAAGGCGGATTGATTGTGCTCCTCGGCTTTGTAGTAACCGCAAATGGTGTACGGCCCGCGCGTGATCAGCTCACCGACCTCACCGGGCGCGACATCGTGGCCCTCGTCATCGACAACGCGTATCTCCTCGTGAGGCGACGCGGGACGGCCCTGTGTCTCGCGGATCACGGCGAGTGAGTCATTCGGTCGAGTGAGATTGATCAGTCCCTCGGCCATGCCGAAGGCGTGTCCCACGGTTACCCACGGCCACGTGGCGCGAGTACGATCGACTAACTCCGGCAGCATCTTCTGACCGCCGGCGCAGACGAAGCGCAGTGAATTAAGATCGTACTTCTCGCGCTCCGGCGAGTTGAGCAACATGATCAGCAGAGCGGGCGACAACGCAAGGAACGTCCCCTTGTCGCGCTGAATCGCCTCGAAGACTGTCGCCGGATCGGGCGTCAGCGACATGGCGACCGACCCGCCCACGGACAGCGCGCCGACCATGCCTGGCGCGCCCAGCGGGAAATTGTGCTCGGCGGGAATCACCACCATGAAGACCATCGAGGATTCCCAGCCAAGCGCTTCGGCGCAGACGCGTGCGTTGTAAATGTAGTCGGCGTGCGTGCGCGGGATGAGTTTGGGGATGCCGGTGGTTCCGCCGGAGAGCAGGAAGAACGCCACATCGTAGGGATCAGGGCGTAGCTGCCGGATTGAGTCGGTGGGAGTACGTAGGTCGAGTGAGTCACTGGTAAGTGGGTCATCCAGCATGGGAGCAAGATACTTTACATCCGGCTCTACCCCTGTTCCCAGAGCAAACACGTGGCGCAAAGCGGGCGCGGCGGCCTGTATCTCGCGCGCCATGGCGATGTAATTGCAGCCGCGAAACTCCGGTGCGACGAAATACCCGGTGGCGCCGGTAAGTTGCGCGAAGTAAGTCAGCTCTGCCTGACGATGCGGCGGCAGACACAGCACGGGCATTACGCCGATCTTCATCAGCGCGAAGAAGACGACGTTGAACTCCCAAACATTCGGCAGTTGCAGAAGAACGATATCGCGGGGCCGCAAGCCCTGATCGAGCAGATGCAGCGCGAGGCGGTCGGAAAGTTGATTCAACTCCGAGTAGTTGATGCGCCGGTTTTTCGCCGCCACGGCAAAATGTTCGGGGAAGCGCGCAGTGGTCTCTTCGAGCAACTCGCCCAGCGTCTGCGGTTGCCAGATGCCGTCGCGCTTATAGCGCTCGGCAACCTCGGCGGGATAGGGTGTGCAACCTTCGAGCATGTGTATATGAGTCCTTTTGAAAGCGTCTGTTCATTTTATGATAAATCGCATGGGAATGGTGGAATAGAACTAAAGCGGGCAGATGGTGACGCGCTCGGCACCGTCACGCATAGGGCGGGAACCGCAAAGTTGGTCAGAGTGGTGGATTTGGAAAATTTAGGCAATTTGTGCGACCGGCGGAACCACGAATTTGGTCAGGTTGGAAAATTTGGATAATTTGGCGGCCAATTGGGGCCGGATGGGGAGAGAGTATGGAGCAGAATTGTGCTTTTTGGATTTTGGTTTTCCCGAACCTCGCACCCCCATCCCGAATCCCGGAATTTGGTCAGAGTGGTCAGAACCGTGAACGTGTGCACTTTGGGCAGAACCGCAAATTTGGATGATCTGGAGGGCTGGCAGGAACCGATTTGGCGGCGAATTTAAGGCGAACATTTCTGCGCGGACAAGCGAAAGGCCCGCGCCAAGAAAAACGCTTGACGCGGCTACAAAATCCTGGCGACGCGGGGCGGATTACAGGAAGCGGCGGTTGGCTTTTTCGTCGGGGATGGTCATGCCCAAGGCGCGCAGTTTTTCGTCGACGTAGCGGCGGTAGGACTGGCGCATGTCTTCGTTGGTCATGGTCTTCAGACCCCAGTGGAGGAAGCGCGGGTTGCGCTTGGAGGTGGAGGTGCCGAAGGTGTCTAGCGCGGCAGGGTACCATGTGTAGAGTTTCTCCTGCGCCTCGGCCTTGCCCTCGGGAGTCTTGCAGGTGGCCTCAAGAAAGCGGTAGCCCATGTCGGAGTGGCCGTACTCGTCGCGCTCAATGGTGGGCGCGATGCGGCGCAGCGGCAGGTAGCTGGAGTGCTTCCACTCGCCGGCGTGGAAGGCGCCGTTGAGGTCGAGGAAGAAGTTGAACCAGTTCATGTCGGTCCAGGTGTTGCGCGGCAGGTGGAAGGCGTAGTGGGCAAACGGCGTGTCGCGGAAGACCAGGTCCTTGTCGATCTCCATGATGAGGCGGTGGAACATGATGCAGTGCTTCATCTCCTCGGCGACGTAGCCGGCCATGGTGAGCTGCGCGTCCTGATGGGGCGCGTACTTGCCGGCGTTGTCGAGCACGCTCTCGAAGAAGACCATGAAGCTGCGGTTGCCGGTGCGCTCGCCCTCGTGCGACATCATGCGCACCAGCAGCTCGCGGTACTCGTCAGGCAGCGGATCGCCAATGTCAAATGTTTGCGGGGGTGTTTGCGGGGGTGTTTGCGAAGGCGTCTGCGGGGGTGTTTGCGGAGATGCTTCAGGCATGGTTGGTTGGACTCTTTCTTTTGATAGTATCTGCACTCCAGCTCACGCTCCCAGGTCGCGCGCCCGGGCGGCACATTTGAGAAGAGCTATTCTGCGGCGAGAGATGCGCCATGTCAAGATCGTCAGCCTGCACGGCGCCCAAGCCGCGCAGCTAAGTAAATGGGGGCGGGGAAAGACCAGGTGGCGATAAATCCACGGGCGCTGCCTCCAATTTGCGATACTCGGCGATGAAGCGGAACAACTGGAGGAAGACGGAGAAGATCAGCGGGCCGACCAGAAACCCGATGAAGCCAAACACCTGGCTGCCGCCGATGATGCCGATGAGGATCACTACGGGATGGACATTGGAGTGCTGCGAGATGAGTCGCGGACGGATGAAGTTATCGAGTTGCATGACGATCAGGCCGCCAAACAGAAGCAGACCCGCGCCATCCATCGTCTGCCCCGCCGCGAGCTTCAGCAGCCCCGCCGGGCCCCAGATCAACACCGTGCCAACAAACGGGAAGAATGCGCAAAGCATCATCAGCGCGGTTAGCGGACCGGCCTCCGGAACGTTGAAGACGAGCAGGCCGATGCCTCCGATGCCTCCTTGAATGATGGCTGTGAGCACCTGGCCATAAAAAATTCCGCGCATCACACCGGTGACTTCTGACTCAACGCGGCTCTTCAGCGTATCCGGCAAAGGCAGAGCATCCAGGAAGGTAGCCCAGATCGTTTCGCCCTCCTTACTGAAATAGTAGAAGACGAACAGGCAGACAAATATCCCCAAGCTTGCATTGAACACAGACCCGAACAGGTCGGGAATCGCCGCCAGCATGAAATCACGGCCCTGATCGACCATCTTTTCCAGATAGTCGGCCAAATATTCATTGTTGCGAGCAGCCAGCCATGCGCGCGCATTCACCAGCAGCGTTTTGCCGCGCTCCACCTGCAGCGCGGAAGTAAAGTCACTGGAGATGCCCTGAATTACCAGTACCAGCGGCACGGCAAAACTCAGAAAGGCGACGAAGGTCAACAGGGCGGCGCGAATTTTGGCCGAAGCGATGTACTTCCGCATCCTCAGATTAAATGGATGCAGCAAGTAGGCCATGACCACGGCTATGACGACGTAAGGAAAGACCGGCCAAATCAAAAGAACGGTAAGGGTTAGAAACGCGACGAGCAGAAATAGAAAGTAGGTCAGGCCACCGGCCATTAAATGCCCCCGATCGAGCGTGAGAGTTGGTCGATAGAAAACATGCGTGTCCACTCCATCCCTGGTCCATTCCTGGTCCGGATCAAAGTCCCGGTCGAGGTCCGTCTCGAACTACGCACGAGACCTCTGATCGCACAGCCGACAGGACCGCCCGGAATACGAAGGCTTTGCCGACACCCAATTTTCCGCGATGCCCCGGGCAAATACAAGGGAATCTGCGGAGTGTTGCCCCAAATGATAAAATGAGTCGGGACCGGACAACGCTCGCACGCCGAGCCATGCGGATTGTTCCACTCCAGCAAATGCTGAAAGTTGACAGAAGCGGAAACAGCCCGCTACAATTCGAAGGTTGTCCTTTGCGCACCGCAATGGTTGTGCAAGGCAAGACGGAACCGACAGGGCTCCATTGCGGCTCATCCGCATTAATGAATGTCAAGATGGCCAGGTAGCTCAGCTGGTAGAGCGCAGCCCTGAAAAGGCTGGCGTCGGCGGTTCGATTCCGTCCCTGGCCACCATT
>SHUM01000048.1 GCA_009691245.1 Acidobacteriota bacterium
CAGTACAACACCCGCAGGCCGCACTCGGCGCTCGGCTATAGGCCCCCGGCGCCGGGGGCCTATAGCCCTGTCAAAAACCCAGTTTCTCGGCCTCAGGTTGTGATGTAAACTCTCTCACAAGGATTGGTACAAAATCTCGGGCGGGTCACGTCAAAAGGCATGAAGCTGCAAACAGTGGTAAATAAATTGGCGGGTCAAATTTGGCCGGAGAGTACTGGAACAGAAACCCAAGTTGGGAGAGTTTGGCGAGACTACTGCTTACATACCAACTGGAAAATAGGTAAGCAGACAGGGACATGATAATGAATGTGGAAGTCACCAGTAAGATCAGGCGGTGTCTTGTCATAGGAAAAACTGGTATGACGGTTCCATATTTTGGGGAGTTTGATCCATGCCTCCGAACGCCTGCATTATACTACGGTTCTACGACCACGCAGAGTCCCGGCGTGGTCCGGAGATTGTCCGGGGAGGGGTAATTATGGTACATGTATAAGGATATCTATGAGCAATTGGACTCCACCATCTATACCGGAACCGGCCATACCAGAACCGGCCAGCCCGCCACCGTTCAGCACGCCGCCTGACAATAATTTGCAATTATCCTCCTCGCCATCCCAGCCGGAAAACGGAACTGGATCTGGCGCATGGCTGCCGCAATTTCGCGTATGGGTCCGCGATCTGGCCGTTTCTTTGGCCCTGGCTGGATTCGTAATTCTGTTTCTGTACCAGCCGGTGAAGGTGGAGGGGACCAGCATGGAACCGCGCCTGACCGATCAGGAGCGCGTCTTCATCAACAAGTTCATCTATCGTCTGGGCACGGTGGAGCGCGGCGATGTGGTGGTCTTCCGCTATCCCCGCGACGTCAGCAAGTCCTTCATCAAGCGCGTCGTGGGCGTGCCGGGTGATCACGTGGAGATGCGCGCCGGCGCGCTTCTCGTAAACGGCACGCAAGTGGATGAGCCATACATCGCTTCTGGTTTCCGCGGCGAAGATTCATTTGAACCTGTGAAAGTACAGGCTGACGAATTCTTTGTGCTTGGCGATCATCGCAACGCCTCCAATGACAGCCGCAATTGGGGGACGGTTGCACAGAATTATATTTACGGAAAGGCCGAGCTGGTCTACTGGCCACTCGGCAAGTGGGGACTGCTCGATTGAATGGACGCGCGCCCGCTTCGATATTCTTTCCCAGTCCGTTCCATTTTTATTTATTAAAATATTCGAGAGGTCAGCAATGCCGGTCGCTCTGCTAGCGCTGGAGGATGGGACTGTCTTCACGGGCCGCGCCTGCGGAACCCGCGGGGAGTGCTATGGCGAGGTGGTCTTCAATACCTCCATGTCCGGCTATCAGGAGATCTTCACCGACCCCTCTTACGCCGGCCAGATCGTCATTCTCACCAATCCCGAGATCGGCAACTACGGCACCAACCCGGAAGACAATGAAGCCACGCGGCCCTACATCGAGGGCCTGATCGTGCGCGAGTTCAGCTCGGTGGCCAGCAACTGGCGCAGCCGCGAGCACGCCGAGCAGTTCCTTGACCGTTTCAAGATTCCGGTGCTGGAAGGCATCGACACACGAGCCTTGGTGCGCCACCTGCGCACGCGCGGAGTGATGCGCGGCGTGGTGTCGAGCCTCGATATGTCGGCGGATGCGCTGATCGCGAAGGCCCGCGCCATTCCGTCGATGGAAGGGCGCGACTTGGCCGAGACGGTCTCCACCAAGCACAAGTACGAATGGGACGCGCCGCCGATCGACTTGCCCACGTGGGAAGCGGCGGTCTCGCAGAAACTTGATGCTGGCGTTCAAGCAGCTCCGCCGTCGTTGCATGTGGTCGCCTACGATTTCGGGATCAAGCAGAACATTCTCCGCCGGCTGGTTGCCGTGGGTTGTCGCGTTACGGTGGTGCCTGCGCTGACCTCCGCCGAGGAAGTGCTCAGCCTGAATCCCGACGGCGTATTCCTATCGAACGGCCCCGGCGATCCGGCTCCGCTACAAGTGGAAGCGGCTAATATCCGGAAGCTCTTCGGCAAGAAGCCCATCTTCGGCATCTGCCTTGGCCATCAAGTGCTGGGTTTGGCGCTGGGCGGGAAGACTTACAAGCTGAAGTTTGGGCATCGCGGCGGCAATCACCCGGTCATCAATAAGCTGACAGGTAAAGTCGAGATCACCGCGCACAATCACGGCTTCGCGGTGGACCCCGACTCGCTGCCCAGCTCGGACGTAGAACTGAGTCACTGGAATCTGAACGACGACACGCTGGAGGGCTTCCGCCACCGCTCGCTGCCGATCTTCTCCGTGCAGTATCACCCGGAGGCCTCGCCCGGCCCGCACGATTCGTTCTACCTGTTCGACGATTTCAGGAAAATGATGGAAGATTGGCGCACGAAAAGAAATGCCTAAACGCAGCGACATTCACAAGATCATGATCATCGGCTCGGGGCCGATCATCATTGGCCAGGCCTGCGAGTTCGACTACTCCGGCGTGCAGGCCTGCAAGGCACTGCGGGCCGAGGGCTACGAAGTCGTGTTGGTGAACTCCAATCCCGCCACCATCATGACCGATCCCGAGACTGCTGACCGCACCTATATTCAGCCGTTGGAGGTCGAGTTCCTGGAAGCCATCATTGCCGAGGAGCGACCCGACGCGGTGCTCTCGACGGTCGGTGGCCAGACGGGATTGAATCTCTCCGTGCAGCTTGCGGAGCAGGGCATCCTCGAAAAGTATGGCGTCGAGCTGATCGGCGCGAACCTTGGCGCGATCAAGAAGGCTGAGGACCGGCTCCTGTTCAAGGACGCCATGGCCAAGATTGGCCTCGACA
This sequence comes from Acidobacteriota bacterium, assembly GCA_009691245.1. Taxonomy (NCBI): domain Bacteria; kingdom Pseudomonadati; phylum Acidobacteriota; species Acidobacteriota bacterium. The sequence continues at coordinate 2,821 of SHUM01000048.1, forward strand.
CTCCGCAAAGCGCCGTAACTAACAATCTGAAGGACGGCCTCGAGTTTGCGGGCCGCATCGGCTACCCCGTCATCATTCGCCCCTCGTTCACGCTGGGTGGATCGGGCGGCGGGCTCGCCTACAACCGCGAAGAGTTCCTGGAAATTCTCGCGCGGGGCCTCGACTTGAGCCCCGTCCATGAATGTCTGGTGGAAGAAAGCGTGCTCGGATGGAAAGAGTTCGAGCTGGAAGTTGTGCGCGATCTGGCCGACAACGTCATCATTATCTGCTCGATTGAAAACTTTGATCCGATGGGCGTGCATACCGGCGACTCGATCACCGTGGCGCCGATCCAGACGTTGACGGACAAGGAATTTCAGATCCTGCGCGACGCCTCGCTCGCCGTCATCCGCGAAATCGGCGTCGAGACGGGCGGCTCCAACATTCAGTTCGCGATGAACCCGGAGACGGGCCGCGTGATCGTGATCGAGATGAACCCGCGCGTCTCGCGCAGCTCGGCGCTGGCGTCGAAGGCGACCGGGTTCCCCATCGCCAAGATCGCCAGCAAGCTCGCCGTCGGCTATCGCCTGGATGAATTGAAGAACGACATTACGCGCAACACCCCGGCATGTTTTGAGCCGACGCTCGACTACGTTGTTGCGAAGATTCCCAAATGGGCCTTCGAGAAATTCCCCGGCTCCGATCCCACGCTCGGTCCGCAGATGAAGTCGGTGGGCGAAGTGATGGCCATCGGTCGCACCTTCAAGGAAGCGCTCTACAAGGGACTGCGCTCACTGGAGACGGGCAAGTCGCTGGCTTCGGAAAAAATAGAAGTGCCCCTCATCACGCAGCGGTTGGTTACGCCCACGCCGGAGCGGCTGCGCTATGTCCGGCACGTCCTGCGCTCGGGGTGGAGCGTGGCCGAAGTCGCGCGCATCACTTCGATGGACCCATGGTTCCTGGAGCAGATACAGCAGGTGGAAGAGATCGCCACTGAGTTGGCATTGAAGAAGCTGGAGTCGGTAACCGCTGAGGAGCTGCTGCGCGGCAAGAAGGCCGGCATATCCGATCAGATGCTCGCGGCCTCATGGAATGTCACTGCAGAGCAAGTCTATGAGAAGCGCAAGGAACTCAGCGTGCGGCCCGTTTATAAGCGAGTCGATACCTGCGCCGCCGAGTTCGAGTCGTTCACTCCGTACCTCTATTCGACATACGAGAGCGAAGATGAATCCACTCCAACAGATCGCAAGAAAATCATAATCCTGGGCAGCGGGCCGAACCGTATCGGGCAGGGAATTGAATTCGATTACTGCTGTTGCCACGCGTCGTTCGCGTTGCGCGAGGACGGCTACGAGACCATCATGGTCAACTGCAATCCAGAAACGGTCTCCACTGATTACGACACTTCGGACCGTCTCTACTTCGAGCCGCTTACATTTGAAGATGTAATGGCCATCGTGGATAACGAGAAACCAACTGGAGTGATCGTGCAGTTCGGCGGACAGACTCCGCTGAATCTCGCGCTGCCGCTACAGAAGGCCGGTGTGCCCATCATCGGAACCAGCCCCCAGTCCATTGATCTGGCAGAGGACCGCAAGCAGTTCGGAGGCTTGTTGATCCAGTTGGACATTCCGCAGCCGGAGAACGGCACGGCGTTGAATGCGGAGGAAGCTCGCGCAGTTGCCACCAAGCTCGGCTATCCCGTGCTGGTGCGGCCATCCTATGTGCTGGGCGGGCGCGCCATGGTCATCGCCTATGACGAAGCCACGCTCGACCAATACATGCGTGAGGCCGTGGATTATGCCTCCCCAGGACGGCCCATCCTGATCGACCGGTTCCTCGAGGATGCCATTGAAGTGGATGTCGATGCGCTGTGCGATGGCGAGAATGTGGTCATTGGCGGCATCATGGAGCACATCGAAGAGGCCGGCATACACTCCGGAGACAGTTCCTGCGTGCTCCCTTCGTTCACACTGACGGCGGAGCAGAAGCAAACTTTGTGTGACTACACGGTCAAGCTGGCAATTGAGTTGCGCGTGGTGGGTCTGATGAACGTTCAGTATGCCATTCAAGACGGCAAGATTTTCGTCCTGGAAGTGAACCCTCGCGCTTCACGGACTGTTCCCTATGTCAGTAAAGCCACCGGAGTGCAAATGGCGAAGATCGCTGCGCGCCTGATGACCGGCCGCAAGCTGAAAGACCTGAATCTGCCGGTTGATGAAAATGCACCAAAGGGCCAGCCCGGCTCGGCATTTCTGGGAATTCTGGGAGTGAACCGGTTCTGCGTGAAATCTCCAGTCTTCCCATTCGGAAAGTTTCTCGGTGTCGATCCGATTCTCGGTCCCGAGATGCGCTCGACGGGCGAAGTGATGGGCATCGGCGACACGTTTGGCGAGGCCTTCGCCAAGGCGCAAATCAGCGCGGGCACACGCCTGCCGCTGAAGGGCCGGGCCTTCCTTAGTGTGCGCGACAAGGACAAGCCCAAGGCGCTGATGGTCGCCCGCAAGCTGGCCGAGAGCGGGTTCGATCTGGTAGCCACGCGCGGCACCGCGCAGATGCTGACCGCGGCGGGCCTGACGGTAAAGACGGTCTATAAAGTGCTGGAGGGCCGCCCGAATATTGTGGATATGATCAAGGGTGGGGAGATACAACTCCTAATCAATACCCCGATCGGCGCCAAGTCGTTCTTCGATGAGAAGGCCATCAGGCGCGCAGCGGTGCAGCACAGAATCCCCTGCATCACCACGGTAGCCGGCGCTCTGGCTGCGGTGGATGGCATCGCATCGCTCCAATCGCAACCGATCCGCGTGCTGGCTTTGCAACAGATGCACGAAGCAATTGCCGGGAAAAGCTAATCCTGAATTTATCCTGAGTCATCTTGAGGCTGAGCGCTGGCGTGGACATGGACCGTACCTGCATACTGCTAAATGCACTGCCGCACACCTCGCGCCTATTCCGTAATTACGTCGGCGGCGCCGCCGAATCGCCTTCCATTTTCCCGCACCATTTTCGATCATCTGATAGTTTTCGCAAGGTGGCTGGCCATATCCAATATCCAGACACGCTGCGGAAATCCGTCCTGGAAGTTCTTACGGAGCAAAACCAGCGCTGGGGTTTGTCGCCCGCGGGAGAAAAGAATCTCTCGCGCTTTGCAAAGCCCGGATGCTGCGCTGTGGTTACGGGGCAGCAAGTCGGTTTATTCACGGGACCCGCGTTTGCAATCTATAAGGCGCTGACGGCGGTGAAGCTGGCGCGGCATTTAAGCGAGCAGGGCATTGAATCCGTCCCCATTTTCTGGCTCGCCACCGAGGATCATGATCTTGCCGAGGTAAACCACTGCTCGATACAGGATCGCGACTGGAAACCACAAGCCATCGCCTATCCAGGACGGCCCGAGGTGGAAGGTTCCCCCGCCGGCACGCTGCCGCTTTCGGATGCGGTGAACGCCAGTCTGGAATCACTCGCGTCTCTGCTACCCGATTCCTCAGCGGCCAACGATGTGCTCGGGTGGCTATCGGAGGGCTACCGTCCCGGTGAAACATTGGGCGGCGCCTTTGGCAGGTCCATCGCGCGGCTGCTCGCGAAGTATGGAGTGTTAGCCATCGACCCGCTCGACAGTCGAGTGCATGGGCTGACCGCCAGTCTTTTTGAAACCGTCGTGGAAAAGACTCCGGCACTGCGCGATACTCTACACGCGCGCAATCAGCAACTGATTACTCAAGGTCTTCATGCTCAGGTTCGGGTCGGCGAAACCTCCACGCTATTGTTCGTCTATGAAGCTGGAAAGCGGTCCGTGCTGCAGTTCCAGAATGGCGAATTTATTTCCTCGACCGGCAAGAAATATTCTTCAGCCGAGCTTTTTAATCTCGCGAAGAAGCATCCCGAGCAATTATCGCCAACCGCACTGCTCCGGCCCGTCATGCAGGATGCGTTGCTGCCGACAGTTGCCTATGTTGGGGGCCCCGCGGAAATTGCCTATCTTGCCCAGTCCGTTCCACTCTACGAGCAACTGCTGGGACGCATGCCGGTGGTGGTCCCCAGAGCCAGCGTTACGGTGGTGGACTCACCCATTCAGCGGGTGCTCGGGAAGTACAGTCTTGGCATCGCGGATGTATTTGCCGGCCGTCAGCAGCTTCGGGAGAAGATGGCCGCAAAGTTCTTTTCGGAGGATTTGACGGTCCGCTTTGCCACCGCTGCGGAGGGTGTACATCAGCAGATGGAAGCCATTCAGCAGGCGCTGCAGCAGCTGGACCCGACACTGGTGGACGCCGCCAGGAACGGCACGCAGAAAATGCTGTATCAATTAACGAGCCTGGAGCGCAAGGCGGCGGCCTCCGTCCAGCGCAAGAGTGATCAAGTGGAGCGCGACGCGACGCGGATAGAGAACGCACTCTATCCTGACAAGTCCATGCAAGAGCGCGTTTACTGCGGTGCGTCAATATTGGCGCGGTTTGGAATGAATGTAATTGACGAGATGTACGACAACCTCGATCCGCTGCCTGTGAATCACCAAATAATTTCTCCCGCCTGATTATTTTCCGTCCATCTCGCGCCGTGACGGATCCGTCAAAAAAACGTAGCGGTGCGCGATGGGGATTTCGATGCCTTCCTGGTCAAAACGAATCTTCAGCCGGCGCCGGAATTCGCGGCCAACCTCCCATTGTCTGATGGGAAGAGTTTTTGTGCGGAAGCGAATGGTAACAGCCGATTCAGTAAAACTTTCAACCCCCAGAACCTCCACGGGCTCCAGGATGAATGGGAGAAATTTAGGGTCGTGCCGCAGCTCCTCGCCCACGTCGCGGATCATTTGAGTGATGTGGTCCGTATTTTGTTTATAGTCAACACTCAAGTCCATTGAAAAGAATGAAAAGTCCTTGGTCATATTCGAGAGCGTGGTGATCGTCCCGTTGCGGAAAACGTGGACGGTGCCATCGACACCGCGCAGCACGGTAGTTCGCAGGCGAATCTCTTCCACGTTGCCTTGGACTCCATTGATGATGGCGACATCACCTACGCGAATCTGATTTTCAAAGATGTGAAAGAAGCCCGCGATCAGGTCGCCGACGAGCTGCTGCGCGCCGAATCCAAGTGCTACGCCGACCACGCCGAGGCTGGTAAGTATGGGTGTGATATTCACACCCAGTTCCGCGAGAACCATCAGGCCGGCCACCACGACGACTAGAACTGTCGATAGGTTGTGCAGGATCGCGCTGATGGTCTGCGTGCGCTTGCGACGCTCCATCTCGGCTGCCAGCGTATCGTCATGCGGCTGGATGAGCAGGGCGAGGTGGGATACCAGCATGTGCAATATTTTGATGGACAGGCCGGCGACCGCCACGATCAGCACTATGCGGATGCCGTTATCCAGAATCCATGCGAGCAGCGATTCTGGCCGCCATTGCGCGGCCAGTCGCGGCGAAATCAGCGGCATGTCCATTGCGCGGAGAGAAAAGAAGAGCACCAGAATGGAGCCGATCACAAGGACCACTGCGCGTGCGCTTCGCGCGAGATCCTCCATCCACTCCTGTAAAGATTGGTCGATGGACTCGGCCTTGGTTATGCGGCGCACTAGCCAGCGAACTTCATAGCGGAAGAGTTTTAGCAACAGCACTCCGCCGACTACAATTCCTGCCAGGGTAACTGACAGCCATATCCATTGCATCCATCGCGGGTCAATCATGCGGCGGCCTCATCGATATTCACTGCTGGAGACTGAAATGCGAGGTCATTCAATATCTTAAACCATACGAGCCGAATCAAAGAATAGCGGAATGCGGACGGATGGACCGCCATCCTGAGGGCGATGCGAAGGCTGCTGAAGGGGAGGCGCCCCTGCTTGAAGAGTGCGTGTACTATGACGAGGCAGACACTTTGCGGGGCGGTGGCTGAGTCTCTTGCCAGGTATAGAAGATTCGTTGAATCACGGTAATGTTGGTCATCGTAGCCAGTAACCAAAGCACTGGCGCCATACGGTTCCATAGTGCGCCAATGATGATGAGCACGACGCGCTCAGGCCGCTCCATGAACCCGACTTTGCAGAGTGGAATCACCACTTCGGCGCGCGCGCGCGCATAACTCACCATCACCGAGCCGACCATGACTACTGCCACCAGTACGACGTAGAGGAAGCGGTCCATGCGCGAGTAATAGACCAGCAGGCCGATGTAAATGGCCAGATCGGAGTAGCGATCCATCACCGAATCAAAGAAGCCTCCGAAAACGGAAGTGGTGTTGGTTACGCGGGCAATGCGTCCATCGAGCATGTCGAACAATCCGGCCCCCACCACGACCAAGCCAGCCTGGAAAAATTTTCCGGTGCCAAACAAGATGGCGGCGTAGATATTGATGACCAGTCCGAAGGCGGTAAAGAAATTCGGGTGAATGCGGGTCAGAGAGAGCGCGTGGACTATCGCTTCAATGATGAATTGTGCGGTGGCGCCAATTAGTCTTGTCAGCATTAAGTAAGAATTCCAGGCGGATTTCCGTCAGATTGCAGTAGTAAGGCGACGGTCAATTTAGCCTTTGTCGTGGATGGTGGTCAGTTTGCGGATCTCAAACTCGCGCGCGCCGGATGGGGTAACCACCTTGACCGCATCGCCGACTTGCTTGCCAACCAAGGCCCGGCCGATGGGGGAGGAAGTGGATATCTTGCCGTTGGCGACGTCGGTTTCCTCGCTGGTGACAATATCATAAATTACCTTGGTTCCCTTATCGAGGTCCTGCACTTCCACGGTGGAGCCAAAGGCCACGCGGTCCTTCGGGATATTGTTGAAATTAACCAGGGATATCTCACCCAAGCGCTTGCGCAGCTGGCCCAGTCGCGCATTGACGAAGCTCTGGCGCTCCTTGGCGGCATGGTACTCGGCGTTTTCGCTCAGGTCGCCATGCGCGCGCGCGGTTCTAATTTCAATCGGAAGTTCGTGATTCAGCTCATGATCGAGCACTCGAATCTCTTCTTCCAGCTTCTTTTTCAACGCATCTGACATGTGTTCCTCTTGAAAAACTCGCCCTTCCAGGCACCCGCAACAAGCCCGCTGCGGGGATTGGCAGGATCAGGACGTAAAAATTATTATAGTCGCGCCGCCTGTCCTGCGATAGAATTTTTCAAGCCTCGCGTGACAAAAGCCGGGCTTTGGCCTTTCGGGGAACTGGAAAGGGCCTTACAGACGACTGCGGCGAGGACTACAATGGAGCGGGGGTGCTTGAGGCAGCTATCCTAATTTGTGTGTTCCGGTATTGGCCATGACAGAGCAGCACTCTTTCCCTTTCGGGGACGGTGCAGGCCATCGCCGGTGTCTGAAAATTGAATGAGCATGACTTTTCGCCCAGGGCCGCTCAAGATTCAGGGTATCCCGCATCCGCGTTGCCTGAACCCATGAAACCGCGCATTCTCATCATTTCGCCCGTTACGCCTTACCCTGTCCATCACGGGGCAGGCAGCGCCATTTATGGATATATACGAGCGCTGCGCACCGAGTTCGACATTACTTTTGTCGGTTTTTGCCCGACACATCTCCACGCGCAGGCGCAGGCCGGGCTGGATGTTCTCTGCCAACGCGCGTACCTGTTCAGGCTGCCCGAAGCGCGCCATCTTGATGCCTTCTCGCCTATTCCCTATCTGTTCTCTAATCTGCAGAGCGAACCCATGCACCAGCTTGTCGATCACCTGCTGAAGGAAGAGCAGTTCGACCTGGTTGAAGTCGAGTACCTGGGTATGGCCGATTACGCAGAAGGCGCTCGCTGCCCGCGGATCATCCGTGCGCATGTGCAGGAGTGGCTGCACTATTACATCAACTTCCAGCAGACCAGCGGCATCGGCACCCGCATGGAGCATCTGTTCTGGAGCGTGGATGCCGTCCGGCATAACCGAGCAGCACTTGAGAGTTTCGATTGGGTGTTGGTAACTTCCGAGGAGGAGCGTCGCCGCGCGCGAGAATTTGTTCCTGCGGTGAAGGCCGAGGCGCTGCCCTTCATTCTAATGGATTGTGAATACTACGTTCCGGCTCCGGCGCCACCCCGCAACAAACAGTTATTGTTTGTAGGTTTTCTTCCGCACACCCCCAACACGGATGCGCTTCAGTATTTCATCCGCGAGGAGTGGCCGCTGATCCGCCGCCGCGATCCTGAGGCTCGCCTGAGCGTGGTGGGCGAAGGCGCGTCTAATGCGCTGCGGGGATTGATGTACGACTATGGCGTGGACTACCTGGGCTTCGTCAAGGACCTGCGCACGATCTACGCGGACACACGGGTTTACATCGCTCCGGTAACCAGTGGCGGGGGCATCCGCACCAAGATTGTCGAGGCCATGACCGCCGGCATCCCCGTCGTCTGCAACTCCTTCGCGCCTGCTGGGCTGGGACTGTTGCCGGAGCAGCACGTCATTGTGCGGGATAATCCACGGGAATCTGTCGATGCTATCCTTCATCTGCTGAACGACGATCAAGATTGGTTGGCGCTCCGTGATCGCGCGCGAGGCTGGGTGGAGAACTGCTACGGCCTGCAGAAGGCGGGCCCGAGGATTGCTCAACGCTATCTTCAGTTCTTACGCCAGTCTCAGCACCAGTCCCACCAAAAGTCGCGCCGCCAATCTGGCCGGGAGGCAGCGTGACGTCTATCGCCCAGCCAATCCCGAAACCAGTCCGTAGGATGCCCGTGTCAGAAACGGTCAACACCAATGGCGGAGGCTTGAATCATCCGGCCAAGGCGGTTTACTTTGCCACGGGCTCGCCGGACTTGGCAGCGCGAGACCTTGTTCGTCTCGGTCTCAGCTCGAATGGCACGGCACTGCGCGTGGTCTGTCCACGCTCCGGCATGGCGACACTCGCTCGCAAGGCCGCATTGCGACCGAACCAGATGGTGGCGTATTCCTCCGTCCGAGCACTATGGGCCTGGCTGCGAATTTTGTCCTTCCTCGGGTTCACTCGCGATACCGAGATTATTTGCCTGAGCGCGCCGCAAAATTTCCGCTTCATGAAGATGATGGCGTTTTCATTCCGTGGGCGTGGCCGCTTCTCCACGGGCGAAGGTGATTGCACGGAGCTCTCGCTGCTTGATCTATTGCGGCTACACTGGAATCAATACTGGAATTGCCGCGAACAGCGTATTCAGGCGCTGCCATTAGCGGTGATTGGCGCTGCCTCCGCAAAGAGCCTGCGCATGATCGTTGCTTCGCTCCGCGCGCGTTACCCCGGCAAGCAGATCACGGGCTGGTTGCAGAAATCGGATGCGGCCGCAGTGGCGGAAGTATTCGATGAAGTCAGAATTGTGCCATCAGGCTTCTTCCTGCGCCCAATCGCGGAAATGTCCCTGCTTTTAAGCAGCCGCAAATTCATCAGCTGGATCATTCCCTATACGAATGAAGACTCGCAGTGGATGAAGTTAACCGCGCTGCTTTGGCCGTTGCGGTGTCGCCAAATATACAACGAGATGGGCGACACCTTTCCACTCTCGGATTGGGGGAGTCTCTGGCGGCATTTCAGTTGGCGTTTTATTAAGACCGACCGCCGCTTTGGCTGGCCAGTAGCGGTGGCGGGCTCGGCCTCCGGGTTTTACCTTGAGAAAATTGTCGCCTCGGTGCGCGTGCGATTTCTCGGAAGTGAACTGCATGGTTGGTTGGGGCCGTTGCAGGTTGAATCGGCCGGCCACCTTTTCGATGTGGTTCATCGTCTGGACGAAACGGGAAATTCATTTTCTACCGCATGGCGTATGTTGCAAGCGGGCCGCAACTACGGCAGTTGGATCGTGCCATGCACGGACGAGCCATTCCGTTGGCTTAAATTCCTGGCATTGGCGCTGCCCTTGCGCAGCCGCTACCTGTATAACGAAGTGGGCGACGGATTTCCGCTCCGGGATTTCTCCACCACATGGCGGCATTTCTTTTGGCGGCTGCGCTACAAATTCACCTTCCAGTTTCTTTCCTCCTCCTCGGATAGCTCCTTGCAGCGACGCTTGATTCATGTGCCCGCCTACGCCTTTCGGCTCCTACTCGCGGCGCCGATCCTTTTCCGGGCCAACCAGACGAACCAAGCTTCTGGGCACAACCGCTCCACTGGTGCGCTCACCTCAGTGGATTTGATGGTGATCGGGCCACAAGATCACACAGGGGCGGGACCGCCACCGATCACCTCCGCATCTACAGGAGTCTTGGTCAGAGTTGTTGAACTGGATGGCGACACCGAGCTATCCGAGCAGGTTTGGCAGAGGGCGCGGAACCACGACGCCGATTACATCTGCATCCTGGATAGCCAGTGCCAACCCACGGCGGCAGGCTGGCTCGAACAGATGCTGGAAGCTTTCGATGAGACTGTGGCTCAGGTGGGCCCGCAGCTCCGCGTTGGAGACCATCAGACGATCTGCCAGGGCGCGTTGATCGATCCCGATGGACAGGTGTGCTGGAACACCAATTCGGCGGCGCGCTTCCATGCTCGTCCGGAGTGGCTGGAGGTGCAGGCACTACCGTGGGTCTGCGTGGTGATCCGACGGACGGCCTTGTTGCAAACCTTGTTGCAGGTGGAGACAACTGCCACATCACATCGTCCCGCCAACCAGTGGATTCACGACGATCTCTGCCGCCTCTTTTCGAATAACGGATGGCTTTCGATTTGCAACTCATCGGTTACGGTGGCGCACCCGCTCGTTTCGCGCGTCGAGCAGGTGCAGCGCTCAAGCGCCACCTAAGCTCACCTGCTCGCCCCCTGCGGGTTCACCGTGGGATGGTTCCGCCCTGGCAAAAGGTGTAACCTGATAGTTTGAACGCCACTCAGTTGTGGGCCTGGAGGCATGAGGATTTCATTCAATTTTTGTCAGATTAAGCGGGCCGCCTTCTGCGTGTTGTTTGCGCTAGTGGGGGAGTGGTCTGTTTCATCACGGGCGCAAACCCATCCCTGGCCGGAGGGCGAAAAGCTGGTGTTGAGTTTATTCTGGCCGAGCGGCGTCACCATGGGTGAAGCGACCATTGAAAGTAAAACGGCGGGTGATGTTTTGCAGATTTCCGCCACGGTAGAAGCCATACTCCCGCAGAACCGCATCACGTATTCATTTGATTCAGAGGTGACGACGGACCTCTGTTCCCGGCGGTTCAGTCAATCCGTCCGCCGCGGTTCGCGCAGTTGGGAGGAAGTTACTGTGTTCGATTCCGTAGCAGGGAAAGCTATCGTATCGCGGGATGGCGGCAAACGGGAAATGGCTGCACCCAAGTGTGCCCGCGACCCACTGGCGTACCTCTACTATTTTCGCAAACAGGTGGCCGCGGGCAAACGTCCATCGAGCGATACATTGTTTCTGGGCGGCCCGGTCTCGCTGCGTATCGAAGCCATGGCGGAACAGAAGGTCAAGATCAGCCAGCATTCCCGGCAAGGGGACCTCTATCTCGTAACCTATCCGGGATCCGCTGGAGACGGGTTTGTGGAAATATGGCTGGAGCGGGGTTCGCGGCATGCTCCCATTGCCGTCCGGCTGCCCTTGCCGCTCGCCACGTTTTCCGCCGAACTCCAGTAACTGGATTACAGTAACCGCGACCTCATGCGCATTGCCTTCTTCACGCCACTGAACCCTCAGCCGTCTGGAATCTCCGACTACGGAGAAGCTCTACTGCGGCATCTCGCGCCGCTCGCTGAGCGTATTGATGTCTTCATCGAAGACTACACGCCCACGGCTGAATTCTCCGCTGCGAACATCACCATCCGTCCCTGGCGGCAGTTTGAACCAGACTATCAGGCCGGCCTCTATGATGGCGTCATCTATCAGATCGGCAACAACCCGTTTCACGTTTACATTTACGACCTCGCCCTGCGCATACCGGGCATCTTGATCCTGCACGAACACAACCTGCACTACTTGATATCCGACGTAACCATTAAGCGCAACGATTGGGACGGCTATCTCGAAGAAGTCTATTACAACGCCGGAATCGGCGCGCTGGACCATGCCCGCCGCGCTCGGACAGGCGTGGTGCAGCCTGATTTCAATGGCATCGCCATGAACCGCCGGTTGCTGGAGCGTAGTCAGGCCGTCGTGGTGCACAGCCAGTTCATGGTGGACCTGCTCGCCAAAACCGGCATTCCCATTCCAGTCTGCCAGATTCCGCACGGCGTGGAGTTTCCGGTGATCGACTGCGCCGCCGCGCGCGCCCGGCTGGCCCACAGAACGGGGTGGAAGCTCGCATCGGATGATCCCATCATTGGCATCTTTGGATTTCTCAAGCCGTATAAAAGTATCCACCAATCGCTCCGCGCCTTCGCGGAGGTTCGTGCAGAGTTTCCAAAGGCAAAGATGATCCTCGCCGGTGAAGAGCATCCTCACTACCCACTGCGTCCGTTGGTTGCGGAGTTGGGGTTGAACGATGCGGTGAGCCTGTTGGGCTATCTGCCGCAGGAAGAATTTGTCGATTGCATGGCAGCTGCGGATATCTCGCTCAACCTGCGTTGGCCGACAGCCGGGGAAACCTCCGGCAGCCTCCTGTGGGCGCTGGCGCTGGGCAAGCCCACACTCATCTCCGAAGTCGGCGCGTTCCTGGAAGTTCCCGAAGGCGCGGCGGTGCGCATTCCTATGGGAGATCAGGAGCAGCGGTGGCTCGCCGGTTGGTTGCGCGCGCTGCTGGGCGATCCCGCGTTGGCTCGCCAAATCGGCCAGGCAGGACATGGTTATGCCGCGCACGAATGCGCCTGGGAGACGGTCGCCCAGCGATACCTGGAATTCATTTCAGGGATTGCGAAGAAGTCCGCTGGCTCAGTCGAAGAAATCCCACCGCCGTATGCCAGAAAAATTGGCGAGCGTGCTCTGCACGGCTGTGCCACTTCCGGCGAAGACTTGGCGGACTACATCATGGGCTTCTGCCAGACGTCGCCGGAGATGTCGGAGTACGCGCGCACGCACCTGGCTCGTCTGGTCCAGACCATACAGGTAACGCCGCGCGGCACGGAACAGGACCGCATATTGGAGATGGGCTGCTATCTGCAAATCACTCCCGCCCTGCGCAGTCATCTCGGTTACGGCGAGGTGCGTGGCGCATATTTTGGCAAGCGGGGAGAGTCGTCGGTGCGCTCGGCGCGCTCCATCACCGGCGAGGAGTTCACTTGCACCGTTGATTTATTCGATGCGGAAAAAGATAAGTACCCTTATCCGGATGGTTTCTTCCGAACCATTTTATGTTGCGAGCTGATCGAGCACCTCCACTTCGACCCCATGCACATGATGGCGGAGATCAACCGCATCCTCGCGCCCGGGGGACATCTGATTCTCTCGACACCCAACCTCACTTCTCTCCGATCCATCGAAGCGGTTCTTCATGGCTATCACCCGGCGCTGTTCGCTCACTATATTCGTCCCGCTGCCGACGGAACCATCGATCCGCGCCACGCCCGTGAATATGCTCCGCGCGAATTGGGCCTGCTGATGGAGGCCGCCGGTTTTGCTGTAGAGGGAATAGAAACAGGAAACTATGCCGCGATCTCCCAGGAGTTTGAATTTGCGCGCAAAGTCATCGCCAGTCACGGGCTGTCGGCGGAATTTCGCGGCGAAGCGATCTATTGTCGAGGCCGTAAGACTGGCCCTGTGCGTGAGCGCTGGCCCAAAGAATTGTACTATCCGTAATCAGGTTTGACCGCAGCCGCACGTCGTACATTTGAATCCCTACTGACGCCAGGTTCATGACCGCAGCGCAATCTGTGGGATAATCCCTGCTTGGGGCTGGTCGCGATTTAAATTTGCGTCCCCACCTTTACTTATGAGCGTCGAGCGAATATTTCAGATATTTTTCCGCAGCGTCTTCTACCCACTGCGAACCCTGAGTCGGAACGCCTCGCTAATCCAGTCGATGGTGCGCCGGGACATTCAAGGGCGTTATCGTGGCTCCGTGGGCGGGACTGCATGGACCCTGCTGCATCCTTTGCTGCTGATCGCCGTTTACTACTTTGTGTTCGGCGTCGTGCTGGGCGTGCGCTTCGGACAGGGCCAGGGATCGGGCGAGTTCCTGCTCTACTTCATCTGCGGAATGCTGCCGTGGCTGGCTTTCAGCGAGGCCGTGGGGCGTTCGCCGGGCGTGATTCCGGAAAATACCAATTTCGTGAAGCGCGTAATTTTCCCGCTGGAGATCCTTCCGGTGAACCTCGCGCTGACCAGCCTGGTAGCCGAGGGATTCGCGTTGCTGATCTTTTTGGGATTCCTGATCACCATCGGTCCGGGCCTCGGGTGGACCATGCTGGCACTGCCGCTGGTACTCATCCCTCAAGTGATGCTCACCATGGGCATCTGTTGGTTCCTCGCCGCACTCGGTGTTTTCCTGCGCGATACCAGCCAGGTTATCGGCCTGCTACTCACTATTTGGATGTATGTCACGCCCATCTTCTATCCGGCGTCACACCTGCCGCAGCATTGGCTGTGGTTATTTGAGAAGAACCCCATGTATCTGGTCGTGGAAATGTATCGCAACATTTTCCTTCATGGAACGCTGCCGGCGGTCTATCCACTTGCGGTGCTGTGGGCCATGGGAATTGCTGTCTTCTGGTTCGGTCATAGCTGGTTCTACAAAGTGAAAAAATCATTCGCGGATCTGCTCTGATGAGCCTGCCAGCCATTGAAGCCCGTAGCGTCTCCAAGATGTACCGCGTGTACGACAGCCCCGCGGCGCGCCTGAAGGAGATTCTTGCGTTCAATCGCAGCTCCCACCATCGGGAGTTCTGGGCGCTCGACGACGTCAGCTTCGCAATCCCGCGTGGCGGCGCGCTGGGCATCATCGGCGTGAACGGATCGGGCAAGAGCACGCTGCTGGAGATTGCGGCAGGCACGTTGGAACCCACGCGTGGCGCAATGGTCCGCCATGGCCGAATCGCGGCGCTGCTGGCTCTGGGCGCTGGTTTCAATACCGAGTTTACAGGGCGCGAGAATGTTTTTCTGAGCGGAGAGATTCTCGGTCTGAGCCGCGCGGAAATTCAGCGCATGCTGCCCGACATCGAGCGCTTCGCCGAGATCGGTACGTTCGTAGACCAGCCGGTGAAAACGTACTCGACAGGAATGTTTCTGCGCTTGGCGTTTTCGGTCGCCATTCATGTGGACCCGGAGATTCTGATCGTTGATGAAGTACTCGCAGTCGGTGACGCAGTGTTCGTGAACCGCTGTATCCGCAAGTTTGACGAGATGCGCCGGCGTGGCGTTACCGTTCTCCTGGTGAGCCACGATGTGGCTCTGGTTAAGCAATTGTGTGATCAGGCGCTGCTGCTGGGGCGCGGTAAGGTGCTTGCCGCAGGTACGCCCTCCGAAGTGGTGAATCGTTATAACGGCCTCGTCCTGGAGCGCCAACAAAGTTACCTGGATCAGCAAAATGCATCGGCGCGGAAACTCGCGGGACGTAGCTCGACTTCCAGCGATGGCACGGCTAGCGGCGAAGGGCGGAGTCCGGAATCACACAGCTCCGTGCCGCTCGATTATTCCTATCGGCACGGCGACGGGCAAGCCGCAGTTATTGGTGTTGCACTCAGTAATGAAGCGGGCGAGCCTGCGTACGCGTTGCGTTCCGGGGAGATGACCAGCGTGCGAGTGGTGGTTCATTTCTCCGCACCCCATCCTCATCCCGTGGTGGGCATCATGATTCGCACGAGAATCGGGACGGAAGTTTACGGAACCAATACGCAGATTGAAGATTGCGGCCCCGGTCCCATGGACGCGGGCGACCAGTGCGAAATCATTTTCAGTTTTGCCTGCCGTCTGATTCCGCAGGAGTACACCCTGACTGTTGCCACGCAATCCGCCGATGGCGCCAGCCATGATTGGCTGGACGACGTGATGACCTTCCAGGTGGTTGATTCGCCACGCCGCGCCGGTATCGCCAATCTGGAAGCCCGCGTGATCTCACGCAAGCTGCCCGCGCGAAACACAGTCTCCTCATAATGGAGCGGCGCGGGGGAAAAGTTCCGTAATGACGCAAAGGGAGAGTGTTGAATGGTTACCACTGCCAGCGCTGCGGAGTTAGCCGGAAAGCTGCGCGAAATTAGCGAGTCGATCCGGCGCAGGATGGATGCCCCTCTCGCCGTGGGTCAGCCTACCGAGTTGCCACCAGTCTTGCTCGATGAGTTCCGCCGACTGTCGCAACGCGCGGCGCATCAGGCGAGCTTGGTTGGTCAGTTAAACCCGCGGCCTGACGGAGTAATCAATGATTTGATCCAGGGCGGCAAGCGCGGACTGGCTCGCATGTTTGACTGGATGCTGCGGCCGCAACGCGAATTCAATCGCGCCATGCTGGAAGCTCTCGATAGTTTGGCGGAGGCGCTAGAGCAGTCGCGCGACCCTGTCCTTGCGGGATTCCAAAAGCTGGTTGCGGCATCTCGGAAAAGCGCTCATGACGCTGGCCAGATGTCACTTGACCTGCGTGAACTAAGTGAGACGGCGACGCGGCAAATCGAGAGAAACTCCGTGGAGACTCGCGAATCAGTTCGTGAACTGCGCTGGAGCTACGAGGGGGCTTTGTCCCGCCACATCACATCTGTTGATGAGACCCGACGCAAACTGAACGAGGAAATCCGCGAACTAAACCGCCGCCTCGCCGCGCAAGCCAAGGCCGCAACCACTCGACCGCAGGAGGCGATGCTTGTTTCTCAGCCCGCAACAAGCGCTGCGCCTTTCAGTGGATCTATTCAGCCAACTCGCTTACTATCGCCACAACTCGAAGTGGATTACTTAGCGCTCGAAAAAGATTTTCGCGGGACGGAAGAAGAGATTCGAGAGAGGCAAAGTTACTATCTGTCCCATTTCCAAAGGTGCACCAGCGTACTGGATATCGCCTGTGGCCGCGGGGAATTCCTCGAGCTAATGAAAGGCGCAGGCGTTCCCGCGACCGGAGTGGACCTCGATGGTGACATGGTTGGACGATGTCTTGAAAAAGGGTTGTCCGCGGTGCAAGCCGATGTGTTCGCGCATCTCGCGCAAATTGTTGACGGCTCACTGGACGGAATATTCTGTTCGCAGTTTGTGGAGCATCTCGATCCCGCCGACTACACGCGTCTGGTGCTGGAGGCGGTGCGGAAACTCGCGCCCGGCGGAGTGCTGGCGATTGAGACGCAAAACCCGGAGTGCCTGGCCATCTTCAGCCAGTCGTTCTACATCGATCCGACTCACGTCCGACCGATCCCCGCTGCGCAGATGCGGTACCTCTTCACGCAAGCTGGGCTCGAGGACGTTACCACGCACTATCTCTCGCCGGCATCAGGACATCTTCCTGTGCTGCCCGAGCTAACTGCGGCGGCGGACTCCGAATCCATTACGATGTTCAACAAAGCCGTGCAGCGGTTCAACGCCACATTCTTCGGCGGCATGGATTACGGCGTCATTGGTCGCAAGCCCGGCGGGAAATAACTCCGCCACTTCTCCATACCACGCATTCATTTGATTGGAAGCCGGTGCCTTAGCTTGTGGCGGTGCGGAAGAACTGTCCCATGTTGCGGAACTTCCGGTAGCGTTGATCGAGCAGTTCCTGAACAGGCAGGCCACTGACTTCGGCGAACGCCCGTTGGAGATGTTCCCCTAGCGACTCGGCGATCTTTTTGTGATCCACGTGGGCGCCGCCCGCGGGCTCGGGAACAATCTGATCGACGATGCCGAGGGCGCGCAGATCATCGGCGGTCATCTTGAGCGCGTCGGCGGCAGTAGTGGCCTTGGTTGCGTCGCGCCAGGTGATGGAGGCGCAGCCTTCCGGCGAGATGACGCTGTAAACAGAGTTTTCCAGGATCAGGATGCGGTCGCCTATGGCGATGGCCAGCGCGCCACCGCTGCCGCCCTCACCTGTTATGGTAACGATGATCGGCACCGGCAGGCGGACCATATCGCGCAAGTTGCGCGCGATGGCCTCGGCCTGCCCACGCTCCTCTGAATCAATGCCGGGGTAAGCTCCCGGCGTATCCACGAATGTAAAGATGGGCCGATGAAACTTGGCGGCCAGGTTCATCAGCCGCAGCGCCTTGCGGTACCCTTCGGGCTTGGGCATACCGAAATTTCGCTTGAGCTTCTGCTGCGTGTCGTGGCCCTTTTGCTGGCCGATCACCATGACCGGTTGGCCACGGAACCAGGCGAATCCACCGACCATCGCGGGGTCGTCGGAGAAGCTACGGTCGCCGTGAATCTCCGAGAAGTTTTCGAACAGTAGTGGAATGAAGTCGAGCAGGTGCGGTCGCTGCGGATGCCGCGCCACTTGCACGCGTTGCCACGGCGTGAGCGGACCGGTCAGCTCTTCGCGCAGGTGCTGCAACTGATCGCTCAACTCCTGCAGACGCTTCTCGGCCTCCGGCGACGCAGTAGACTTGCCCAACGTCTCCATCTCGCGCTCGATGTGCTCGAATTCCTCGCGTGCCTTATCCCTATCCAATCGATTCCTTCTCCTTCAATTCCGGCGGCTTCCTAACTATCTTCGCATATCAGACGAGGACGAGAGAGTCCTTTCCGCAGATGCCGCGCGCCAGTGATTTAAACTCCTCGTCAGGACGCACGCCGTGTTCCAGTTCAAGCAGCGCCTCAAAATCGCCCTCACGCTCGAGTTCAATGCGGACAAGCGCTGCGCCGGGCTTCCTCTCAATCAAATCGAATAGCTGCCGTGCGACCGCGCTATCTGAGGAACCATTCTGGCGACCCAGTCGGATGCGGATGATGATGGCAGAGGCCATCTCCGGCTCGGCCTTGTCGAGCAGTCCAACATCGGAAACATTTAATCGCGGCGATGCGCCTTCTTCCATCTGCAATTTTCCGCGGACCAGAAGAATCGCATCCATCTTCAGCAACTCGGCGAAACGTTTGTACGCCTCCGGAAACACCAGCAGGTCCACCTTGCCCTGAAGGTCTTCGAGCGACCCCGATGCCCACAAGTCGCCGCGCTTGCTGCGGGCCGCTTTCACTGCGGTCAGCACGCCGCCGATGGCAACTTCCTTTTGCGGCGGAAGGTCGGCGAGAGCGTTGGTTTCCACCGTGCCCAGCTCGCGCAGCTTCTGCGCGTACTTTTGCATGGGATGTCCTGTGATGTAGAAGCCTAGAACTTCTTTCTCCCCGGTAAGCACTTCGGTTTCGGTCCAGGCCTTGGCGGAGGGCAGCGCAGTGGGCGGAGCCGGTGCGTCGGACGACCCGCCGAATAAGTCATGCTGTCCCGCGCCGCGCGCCTTCTGCGTGCGCTGCCCCGATTCGAGCGCGCGATCCACGACTGCGAACACTTGCCAGCGCGGGCCGAATGAATCCATGGCCCCGGCCTTGATCATGCTTTCGATCACGCGCTTGTTCAGCGAGCGAGGGTCAATCACTTCGCAAAACTGAAAGATCGAATCGAAGCGGCCATGCTCGTTGCGCGCTGCGATCAGAGCGTCCACGGTGGCGCGGCCTACGTTCTTGATCGCTCCAATACCAAAACGAATCGCTTTGCCGGAGGCCGTTTCCGCGACGGCGGGAGTAAAGTGCCACGCACCGGTCTGAACATCGGGCGGGAGAATGCCGATGGCCATCTCGCGGCATTCATTCAGATACAGGACCACCTTTTCAGTGTTGCCCATTTCATTGGTGAGCAACGCGGCCATGAACTCGACCGGATAGTGCGCCTTCAGGTACGCCGTAACATAGGCCAGCGCGGCGTAGGCTGCGGAGTGAGACTTGTTGAATCCGTAGCCGGCGAACTGCTCCATCAGATCGAAAATGCGAATGACCTTCTTTTTGTTGAATCCTTTCTCGATGGCACCGCTGACGAACTGTTCCCGCTGCGCGGCCATCTCTTCCGCTTTCTTCTTGCCCATGGCGCGGCGCAGCAGGTCGGCTTGCCCCAGCGAATATCCGGCGAGCAGGTTGGCGATCTGCATCACCTGCTCCTGATAGACGATCACGCCGAGCGTTTCGGAAAGTATCTGTTCCAGCTCTGGCAAGTCATACTGTACCGGCTTCTGGCCAAGCTTACGGGCAATGAAGTCGTCGACCATTCCGCCCTGAATAGGGCCGGGCCGATAGAGCGCGTTCAGCGCGGTTAGGTCGGTAAGCTGCGTGGGCTGGTACCGGCGCAGAATATCGCGCATGCCGGATGACTCAAACTGGAAGACGCCGCTGGTGAGTCCCTTTGAGAATATCTGATATGTTTCCGGGTCGTCGTAGGGAATGCGTTCAAGATCGAGCGTCTCGCCGCGCGACTCGCGGATCAATTTCACTGCGTCATCCACGACGGTAAGAGTGGTGAGCCCAAGGAAGTCCATCTTGAGCAGGCCAACGGCCTCTAGGCCATTCATGTCGTACTGCGTAACAATTTCGTCTTTGTTCGTCTTGTAGAGCGGGACCACATCAGTCAGTGGCACCGGCGAGATGACCACTCCGGCGGCGTGCGTGGAAGCGTGCCGCACCATGCCTTCCAGGCCCTTGGCGACCTCCACGACCTCCTTCACCCGCGCGTCGGCCTTCATCATGTCGGCGAGCTGGAGCGACTGCTCAATCGCCTGTTCGATGCTGATGTTCAGCGTGTTGGGAACAGCCTTGGCGATACGGTCGGCCTCGCCGTAAGGCACTTCCATCGCGCGCGCGACATCCTTGAGCGCGGCCTTGGCGGCCATGGTCCCGAAGGTGATGATCTGCGCGACATTCGCGCGCCCGTACTTCTGCGTGACGTACTCGATCACTTCGCCGCGGCGGTTCTGGCAGAAGTCGATGTCGATGTCTGGCATCGAGATGCGTTCGGGATTCAGGAAGCGCTCGAAGAGCAGATTGTGCTCCAGCGGATCTATGTCGGTGATGCCCAGCGCGTAGGAAACGAGGCTGCCCGCAGCCGATCCACGGCCCGGCCCCACGGGGATGCCGCGCTGCTTGGCGTAGCGCACGAAGTCCCAGACGATCAGGAAATAGCCGGGGAACTTCATCTGCTGGATCATGCTGATTTCGCGTTCCAGCCGTTCGTTGTACTCTCCCAACGTGTGCCGTAGTTCGTCGCGGCTCGCGAGTTCCTCCAGGCGTGGACGCCGCGTAGCGAAACCTTCGCGCGACACTGAGGCAAAATAGCTGTCGGCGGATTCACCCGACGGCACGGCGAAATCCGGGAACGGATTCTTCACTTTCTCAATTTTCACTTCGCAACGACTGGCGATCTCAGCAGTGCGCCAGACAGCCTCGGGAACCTCGCTGAAGACGCCCAGCATTTCGTTATACGATTTCACATAGAACTGATTGTTGTGGAAGCGCATGCGCTTCTCGTCGCTCAACTGGCGGCCCGTCTGGATGCACAGCAGCACATCATGAGCGTGCGCGTCTTCGCAGCGCAGATAGTGCGCGTCGTTGGTAGCGACCAGCGGGATGTCCGTCCTCTTCGAGAGTTCCACCAGGCGTGGGTTGAGTATCTTTTCCTGATCGAGTCCCTGATCCTGAATCTCAAGGAAGAAGTTTTCCTTGCCGAAAATGTCCCGGTACTGATTGGTTACGCGGGCCGCTTCCGTCATGTTCTCGGCGAGCAGCGCTTCGTTGATCTCACCGCGCAGGCAGCCGGAGAGCGCGATCAACCCCTCGGAGTGCCGCGCCAGCAGCTCTTTGTCCATGCGCGGCTTGTAATAAAAGCCCTCCAGGTATCCGGCCGAGACCAGCTTGACCAGGTTCTGATAGCCATTCTGATTCGCACATAACAGCACGAGATGGTTATAATGATCGCTTTCACTGCGTGTGTGGCGGCCCTGCTGCGAGATGTACGCTTCGCACCCGATGATGGGGTTCAGGCCTTTTGCTTTCGCTGCCTTGTGGAATTCCACCGCGCCGAACATGTTGCCGTGATCGGTCATGGCCATGGCCTTCATGCCCTGCTCGGCGGCGCGGTCCATCAACTTGGAAATCTGATTGGCGCCATCCAGCAGGCTATAGTCGGTGTGCAGATGAAGGTGGACAAACTCGCGCGGTAACATGGAAGCGATGATAGCAAAAATGATCGAGGCGAGGCAAAGGTGTCGCCAATCTTTCGCTCACTTCAGCCTCCCTAGGCTGTCATCCTGAGCGCAGCGAAGGATATGCGTTTGCGCTGCTAACTTTGTAGGAGTGATTCAACGATGGCTCTTTATCTGATTACCGGCGGCGGCGGATTCATCGGCTCGGCGCTGGTGCGTGAACTGCTGCGGCGCGGCGAGCGCGTGCGCGTGGTGGATAACTTCGCAACCGGTGATCGCGAAAACATCACCGAGGTGCGCGACCAGATTGACCTGCGCGAAGTGGACATCACCGACCTGGATGCGCTGCGCCCAACCTTCCAGGACGTTGATTATGTATTGCATCAAGCCGCGCTGCGTTCCGTGCCGCGATCGATCGACAATCCGCTGGCGAGCAACGAGACCAACATCAACGGCACGCTGAACGTGTTGATGGCCGCGCGCGACGCCGGAGTGAAGCGCGTCATCTACGCGGGATCATCCACGGCCTACGGTGACTCACCCACGCTGCCGAAAGTAGAAACGATGCCAACGAATCCCATCTCGCCCTACGGCGTTTCCAAGCTCGCGGCGCAGATGTATTGCGAAGTATTCACGCGAGTGTATGGACTGGAAACGGTAACGCTGCGTTACTTCAGCGTGTTCGGTCCGCGCGCCGACCCCGGCTCGCCTTATTCCGGCGTGCTCGCGCTGTTTATCAAAGCGCTGCTGGAAGGCCGCCGCTCGATCATCTACGGCGACGGTGAGCAATCGCGCGACTTCACCCACGTGGACAACGTGGTCGATGCGAATCTTCTGGCATGCACGGCGCCCCGCGTTGCTGGTGAAGTGATCAACGTGGCCACCACCGCGCGTCAATCGTTGAACTACGCCTACGATTATCTTTGCCGCATCATCTTCGGAGAAAGCGCCACCACCAACGGGCATCGTCCCATCGACCCTATCTACGAGCCAGCGCGTGCGGGCGAGATCCTGCACTCACTCGCCGACATCAGCAAGGCGCGCACGCTGCTGGGCTTCACGCCATCCGTGGGATTTGAAGAAGGGCTGGAGAAGACTGTCGCGTGGTATCGCCAGAATCTGGGCGCGGCGAAAGCGAAGTAGTCCGCACAATGCAGGCTCAAGCCTCGGCGCGGAAGACCCAACTGGCGCAGGCGGCGCCCTTGTTGGTGTCCACGCTGTAAGCGCCGGGGCCGCCCAGCGTGTAGGGAATGTCGCGCGCCGGCCTGCTCACCCACAACACCATGTGATAGAGGCCGACGGCACGCGGGTTGATGCGGACGGTAAATGAGAAGCGCTTGCTCGCGGAGTTGAACTGCATCTCCCACGGCGGAATCTTCTGGACCATCACGCCCGTCATGTCTTCGTAGGCGTACGTCTTATCAAGCTCAGCCGCCGTGCGCGGGCGCAGCTCGCCTTCATAGAACACCGCGCAGTAGTACGGCCCGTAGCCGCTGGCGAGTACCTCACCTTCCACGCGGAATGAATTGGGGAGAGGCAGAGTGGCGGGCAGCGGGTCGAGCCGGACGAGGCGGTTCAGGAAGAGCTGGCCGAGCGTGAACTCGCCGCCCACCACGGCAAGGCCCACGCCGACGTGCGTGTGGAAGGGGGCGAGGATGTTCTGGCGATGCCCATCAAGCGGCGGCTGCTCATCCACCATGCGCTGATGCGCGGCCAGCGCCAGCGGCTGCAGCTCATCGGGATCAGTAGGGATAGGGTTGGGATCGAGCGAGATGATGGTCGTGCGCGAGTCGATCGAGGTTCTCGGCCACGTAGTCGCGCCCGCCGGCGGCGTGATAGCGATGATAGGGCAGCTCGCCGCGCTGATTCCAGTGCGAGAGGTACTGCGCCTCGGCCATCTCCTGGCAGTGCGCGTCCTCCACGTCCGAGCACAGCGCGTCATACTCGACCGGGCCGAGACCAGCGGCGGCACGGTCGCGGTTGACCTGCTCGACCACGGCCATGCGCAGGCCGAAGTAAGGGTCATCCGGGTCTCGAACTTCCGGGGTCTGAGTCTGCCGCCAGGTCATGCGCCCATTATAGAGCCAAGCATGTGGGAGTCCGTGCAACTCCTCCGCAAGCCCTAAAAACGTCGTCGCCCTCACCACAAAACTTGCCCAAATTCGCGGTCCTACCCAATGTGCAAACGTTCACGGTTCTGACCACTCTGACCAGATTGACAAACTGGGGATTAGGGATTCGGGGTGGGGGTTTCGGGAGGAACTTCAGATCAGCTTTCCCGCCGCTGGCACCCGTCTCGCGCGTCAAATGATCCAAATCGAC